>NZ_AKIS01000009.1:0-66511 GCF_000277005.1 Pontibacter sp. BAB1700
GTCCGGTAATGCCTATAAGCTGCGCCTGAAGCCGGAAGTGCACCAGCAGATTGACTGGCCTGTACCTCAGGAAGTCAAAGATCTTGACCTGACGGTGATGCACTATTTCGTGTTTGAGAAGGTGCTTGGTATTGGCCGCGAAGCGCAACGCGATTATCCTGGCCTGAGCTACGTGCGCAACTTCACCGCCTGTGTCAGCCAGGTGGACTCCGGTAAAGCTCGTCTGGCCCTGATCACCAACGATGTGTCGATGGAACAGGTGAAACGCGTTTGTTACAGTGGTGCTATTATGCCGCAGAAGTCCACCTTCTTTTACCCGAAAACAATCTGCGGATTTTTATTCAGCTCAATCAAAGAAAATGAATTTATCTCGTCCGATACTGCTTGCCTCTAACTCCCCGCGCCGCAAAGAACTCATGGCCGGGCTCGGGCTTCAGTTCGAAGTGCATGTAAAGGAAGTAAACGAGGATTTCCCGGAGCATATGCAACGCGAACAGGTGGCCGAGTTTCTGGCTTCGCATAAAGCCGATGCCTATACCTCCGACTTACAAAATGAAGTGCTAATCACGGCCGATACGATCGTTTGCCTGGGTGATCGCATCCTAAACAAACCAGCCGATGCCTTGGAAGCTTTCGAAATGCTGCGGGCCTTGTCAGGGAAGCACCACGAAGTGATCACGGGTGTCTGTATACTCACGAAGAATTCAAAGACCATCTTTCACGACGTGACCAGGGTCTATTTTAAGAAGCTGAGCGACGAGGAAATCAATTACTACATCGAGCACTATCAGCCTTTCGACAAAGCGGGTGCCTACGGTATACAGGAGTGGATCGGCAAGATCGGGATCGAGAAGATCGAAGGTTCCTATTTTAATGTAGTAGGCCTGCCTGTTCAGAAACTCTATACCTACCTCAAAGATTTACAGGTAATCACTTTGTAAGTTTGCACTTTACTGTTTTCTCCGTTTGCAGGTATACCAAGGATCAAATTCTTCTCTAAAAAAGGAACGTTATTATACCTATGCAGCTTAATCTGTTTCATGCTGCAAGGGTTAATTGACGGAATTATTAATTACCATATTCGTTTATAATTTCATTGCCTTATCAGCACATCATCAATTACTATATAAATCTAGATGTCTCTTACCAAATTATACCTGGCCAAAGGAAAAGAACATTCCCTGAAGCGTTTTCACCCGTGGGTTTTCTCTGGCGCCATTAAAAAAATTGAAGGAACGGAAGCCGGAAGAAGGTGACACGGTGGAGGTATACTCCAATCAACGCGAATTTCTGGGCATGGGCCACTGGGCGCCGGGCTCTATTGCAGTGCGCGTGTTCTCTTTTGAGCAAGTAGAGCCGGACTATACCTTCTGGAAAAGCAAGGTGCAGCAAGCCTACGACTACCGTAACCGTCTTGGACTGATCGACAATCCGCATACGGATGTATACCGTCTGGTATACGCTGAAGGTGATGGCGTTCCTGGGCTGATCGTGGACATGTACAAAGACACGGCCGTGATCCAGACGCATTCTGTGGGCATGTACTCAGTGCGCGAGCATGTTGCCAAAGCTCTGCAGGAAATCTACGGTCCGCACCTGAAAGCGGTGTATGACAAGAGCGCCGAGTCCTTGCCTGCCAAGTCGCCGGTGCAGGCTGAGAATGGCTACCTGTTTGGCGAGTCTAGCGGAGGCGTAGTGGTGACCGAGAACGAGAACCAGTTCTTCGTGGATTGGGAAAGCGGTCAGAAGACAGGATTCTTCATAGACCAGCGCGAAAACCGGGAGTTGCTGGCCCGCTACGTGAAAGACAAGTCAGTGCTGAACACCTTTTGCTATACCGGTGGTTTCTCGGTATACGCCCTCAATGCCGGTGCCAAAGAAGTTCACTCGGTTGATGTCTCCAAAAAAGCCATTGAACTGACGATTAAAAACGGTGAACTGAGCCAGGCACCTGACCGCCATGAAGCCTATGCCATAGATACATTCGAGTTCCTGAAAGGCAAGGAAGACCGCTACGATGTGATCATTCTGGACCCGCCAGCCTTTGCCAAGAGCCAGAAAGTGCGTCACAATGCGGTCATGGGCTACAAGCGTCTGAATGCCGAGGCGATGAAGCGCATCAAGCCGGGTGGTATTCTGTTTACTTTCTCCTGCTCGCAGGTGGTAGACAAATACCTGTTCAACAACACGGTGATGGCTGCTGCCATTGAGGCCGGTCGAAATATCAAAATCATGCACCATCTCTCCCAGCCCGCCGACCATCCAATCTCCATCTTCCATCCTGAAGGTGAGTATCTGAAGGGGTTAGTGTTGTTTGTAGAGTAAGACCAGTTTAGGAGTTTGAGAGTTTAGGAGTTAGAAAATCAATAAATTCTGAGTTACAATTTTATATTCTCTGTACCCGAAGAATTAAAAAGGCCTACCAGTGATGGTAGGCCTTTTTAATTTTTAAACTTATGTCTTTAGAAGAGCTTACCTCTTAATCTAAACTCCCCAGCTCTTAAACTCTAATACTTGAGGCAATTCCATGCGGATGCGCCATTCTTTTGGGTAGTAGTTATTAAGCGATTGCCAACTTGCTTTGCCCAGCCGAGGGGCTGGTTTTCGAATTGCAGCAGGATCCAGTCGTTGCTGTTGCCGCTCATACCGATGTCTTCCTTGCGAAGATAGCGCAGGGCCGCTTCCAGGTCGAGCTCTTCCGTGCGGAAAGCTGCTTTGTTGAGATGTTGCGACAGTGCCAGGGCTTGCAACGGCTTCAGCTTTTTGCCTTTCGCTTCTGCTATTTCGGTGCCTGCGTAGATCACATATAGGTTTTGGTAGAGCTGGTCCACTTCTTCGAACAGATTCTCAGGTATAGCAGAGATCACTTCGCCATACTGTACCCAGGCAAAGCGGTCCGGTTCCAACAACCAGTCGCTGACCATGGCCTGTTCCTTCTTGCCAGCGTGTATCAATTTATACTTTTTCTTTTTGGATGATCGCTGTGGCTCTTCATACTCCCCTGCTTTTCGGATGACTGACAAAAAGAACCCTTCGCCCTGTACCTGGTGCGGGTAGAAACGATAGCCAGAAACACCATCGAGGGAAGTAGCTTCTACCCCCCAAGCCGGATCGAGTGTGAGTGAAAGCGACTGCGCGTTTTCCTGATCGGCCAGCCAGGCAGTGTTCTTTTCGTTTTCCGCCAGATTCCAGGTACAGGTGCTGTAAATCAGGATACCGCCCGGTCGCAGGGCTTCCCACACATCCATCAGGATGCGCTGTTGGCGTTGGGCGCAAAGGTTCACGTTCTCGTCCGACCATTCATTCATTGCCTGCGGGTCCTTGCGGAACATGCCTTCGCCACTACAGGGGGCATCTACCACCATCACATCAAAAAACTCCGGTAGTCGGCCAAAATCACGCGGGTCATTGTTGGTGACTACCACATTGCCGCTTCCCCACTTGGTCACGTTCTCTGCCAGTATGCTGGCACGGCTTCGAATGACTTCGTTGGCTACCAATAAGCTGTCTGGTGAGATCAAACTGGAGATGTGAGTTGACTTGCCTCCAGGCGCTCCGCAAAGGTCCAGCACACGGAGTGACTGGCTGAGGTCTACGTGCTGACGAAGCGCTTGCTCCAGAAACATGGAGCTTGCCTCCTGCACATAATAGGCACCGGCATGCAGACGAGGGTCCAAGGTGAACTGAGGTCGCGAGGGCAGGTAATAGCCCGTCTCTGTCCAGGGGACCCGCGGCAGGTTAGGCTGCCCTGCAGCTTATTTTTGTTTAAACGAATGCTTACCGGCGCAGGCTGTTGCAAAGCTGTCTCGAAGCGGGTATAGTCCGCTCCCAACTGGCCTTTCATGCGCTCGACAAATGACTGAGGTAATTCCATACCCTAAAGGTACGGCTATTTGGTCTTTCAGTAAAAGAAGTGATGTGTGTTGTTAGGTCCGTTGCTCATTTATCAGCTCCAAAAATTCCTGTACAATGGGAATATCAGCCGGGCACCAGTTGTAATTGGTCAGATCCTGTGGCATTACCCAGTGATAAGAGCGGTGTTCAGTGAGCTTGATTGTTCCGCCGTTGTATTGGCAAAGGAAAGGTATAAGTTCGATCGTTTTATCATCGTATTTCTGTACAACAGGTGTTAGACGCTGCACCGGGGTGATGCTCAGATTTAGTTCCTCTTGAATCTCTCGTATCAGGCAGGCGATCTCGGTTTCACCATCTTCTACTTTTCCGCCGGGAAATTCCCATAGCATGGCTTGCGGCATTGTTTCACTGCGCTGGGTAACCAGCACACGACCATATTGTTCAATCAGAGCACAGGTAACTTTTGTAATCATAGCTTAAGTTAGTAAAGTGGCAGAAATGTATTAACTTTTAATGTGATATTTTTTTACTTAAATAAGTGTCCAACCAGAAGAAGATCTGTCCAGCCAATAAGCAAATAGCCAGATTTAATATGATACTCGAGTCATCCTGTACTAGTCCGAAGTAAAGCACCTGCACCAGAAAAATATGGTAGGATGCTTTTCCAAGGTTAGCCATCAAGCGAAGTACTACATGATCTGATTGCTGCGGGAAAGCCAGAATAGCCAGGTAAATAAGTATAGCGGCATATGGGAAGGTCAGGAACAGTTGTGATTGCCACTCAGGTCTTATGTATGGCAGACTGAGATTCTGATATTGATAAACGTACAGGTATATGCCACTGGCAATGCCGGCCAGTAGCAGTAACAAGCTATTCTTTTTCTGAAAAGGGGTGGTTATCAGTCGTGAAAGCCACAGGCCTAACGCGATGGCCGAAAAATAACGGAACAAGGCCGCATCGTACAGGTAGCGGTCTTTTTGGAAGTAGGCCACCTGATAAGCCAGAAACTGAAAAGCAATTTCTGTCAGCAGTAGTATGATACTGGTGCGAACAGGCCAGCGATGGAAGGTATAGCCAATCAGGGGAAGTGCGATCAAAGACTGCAGCAATAGCGTGATAAAGTAATTGCCTTTGCCTGACACCGGTAGCACACCGATCAGGTTTTTCCAGCCCAGTGTATAGATTTCCAGTGCGTATACCTGTTCTGATACATAGCCCGCAACTAAGGCGATGATATAGATCAGCAAGAGCGGGAAAATGATGCGCAGGGCCTTCTTCTGAAAATAATGCGGGGTATAAAGCTGGTCAAAACGCAGTGTTCTGCTACCGTAAGACATCCCCAGGTTCAAACCCATCAATACCATGAAAACAGGCACAGCCTGCCAGATATGAAACACAGCATAGCTGCCAACCAATTGCTCCCGCGAGAGCGAGTGCAACAGCAGTACGGCGATAATGGCCAGTCCCTTCAGGATATCAATTTGCTGGAAATGCTGTTTCATCTATCAGGCCCGACCAATCAATATGGGCTTTAAACGCGAAAGGCACACCTCAGGGTATGCCTTTCGTGCTATATGGTCTGTTACGGCTTAGGTGAGTTTTTCCTTCAGTATCTCAAACTCCACAGCCGGTGCGATGCGCTCGTACAGGATCAGGTATACCGCTGTCGTGATCGGCATGTCAACTTTTAGCTTTTTATTAAGCTCGTAAATGCTTTGCACAGCATAGTAACCCTCCGCCACCATGTTCATCTCAATCTGGGCCGACTTTACAGTATAGCCATGTCCGATCATGTTACCGAAAGTACGGTTACGGCTAAACTGTGAATAGGCGGTCACGAGTAGGTCTCCCAAATAGGCTGAACCGTTCAGATCACGGTGAATCGGCATGGCGGCATGTAGAAAGCGCTCTATCTCCTGCATGGCATTTGATACGAGAACCGCCTGAAAGTTGTCGCCATAGTTCAGACCGCGGGCTATCCCGCAAGCCAGCGCAATAATGTTCTTGATCACAGCACAGTACTCCACGCCGTCCAGGTCGTCAAGCGGATTGGCTTTGACGTAGCGGTTGCGCAGCAGTTCGCAGAAGCGCTCCGCCGTGGGCAGATCGTATGAACCGATGGTCAGGTAAGACTGCTTTTCCATGGCTACCTCCTCGGCATGGCACGGACCGGCAATCACCAGCTGGTGGCTGTTCGGAACGTCGTACTGCTGGCCCAGGTAGTCCGTGATCAGGATGTTCTGCTTCGGGATCATCCCTTTGATGGCAGAAATCAGCACCTTGTCTTTTAGCGCATGCTGCTCCAGGCCGCTCAGCGCCTCCTGTACGAAAGCAGCAGGTACGGCCAGAATCACCCAGTCCGCCACGGCAACTACATTGCGCAGGTCCGTCGAAGGCTTTACATAGTTAAGGTCATAGGTCACGCCACTCAGGTAACGTGGGTTATGACGGTAATTAATCAGGTGTTGCACGTCGTTTTCGTTGCGCATCCACCAGTGTACCTGTGATTTATTCTCTGAAAGGATCTTTACCAGGCTGATGCCCAGCTTCCCCCTCCTATAACTGCAATTTTTTCCAAACCGGGTGTTTATTTGTTATTCACCATTCGCTTCAGCCAAAGCTGATTTGTTTAGTGACTTCTCGTCTTTCACGGCCACTTTGGCTCCGTCTTTCAATGTTTTCGATACAGCTCTGAAAGGACCGGATACTATTTTCTGACCTTCTTCCAGACCACTCAGAATCTCGATGTTCTCGAAGTCGCTGATACCGGTTTTCACCTTTACTGATTTAACGGTATTATCGTCTGCATACACAAACACAACTTCTTCGATTGGTCCTGAAGGTGCTGCCGGAGCTGGTTCCGCGTTATTATTTGCGTTTTCTCCATTACCGTTTTCTCCTTCAGCATTCTCTCCTGTTGATCTGGCTGGCGTGTTCGAGCGAGTCGTCACAGCGGACAAAGGTACAGATAAAACGTTATTTTTGCGTGCTGTGATGATGTCAACCGAAGCTGTCATGCCCGGACGGAATGGACGGGCGTTCTTATCGGCAAGGTGGCTGTACGATTCGTTCAGCAAACGGATACGCACTTCAAACTCAGTCACGGCCTCCAGTGAAGCGGCGTCTTTTGCGGTATTTGCAATAGAGGTCACGATGCCCTTGAACTTCTCGTCGCGGCTGGTGTAAGAGTCAACTTCCACAATTACGGAGTCTCCCATACCTACCCGGATGATGTCGTTTTCGTTCACGTTCACACGTACCTCCATATTGTTGAGGTTGGCAATGCGCATGATCTCTGTACCGGCCATTTGGGAAGTACCTACACACGTTCTCCTCTTTCCACATTAAGTTTTGACACCGTGCCGCTTACAGGGGCATAGATGGTGGTTTTGTTCAGGTTCTCACGGGCATCGTTCAAGGAAGCCAGCGCATTCTGAACACTGAATTCAGCGGCACGCACGCTCTGAGCCATAGACTCGATCTCTTGTTTGCCTGCTTCGTACTGTGATTTGATCTGCTGAAATTCTGCTTCGGATATCACCTTTTGGTCAAACAGACTCTTGTTGCGTTGGAAGTTCTGCTCAATCTGTACAAAATTAGCTTTTGATTGCGCTAAACGGGCTTTTGACTGCGCCAGGTTAGCGCGGGCCTGGTTTACGCCAGCTGTCTGCATGTCTACGAGCGACTGGTAGTTGTCAGGACGTATGCGTACCAGCAGTTGACCTTTTACAACGGAGTCGCCCTCCTGCACTGTCAGTTCAATGATCTCACCTGAAACATCCGGGCTTATTTTTACTTCAGTTTCAGGTTGTACTTTACCTGAGGCACTTACTTTCTCTACAATCTCGGAGCGCTTCGCTTCTGCCAGCACTACCTCTGTTCCTTCTTCCTTGCCAATCCAGCCTGCCTTTTTAGCTACTAGAGCCAGTACAAGAATCAGAACCAGAACGCCTATCAGGGTGTAAATAAGCTTATTCGATTTTTTCGTCTGCCATAATTTTATATTAGAAAGAGAGATCTTTGCCTTGGTAGAAATCCAAGACTTTTAGTTTGAAGGTATATTCGTATTTCGCCTGTACCAAGCTGGACTGAGCCGAGCGGTAGGTGTTCGCTACAACATTGAAATCTACTGTGTTGATCACACCACCCTGAAGTCTTAGTTCAGCATTGCGGAAGTTTTTCTCAGAGGCGTTTACCTGCTGGCGGGCAGCTGCGTAGCGACGCTGTGCCGCGATGGCATCCACATAGGCCTGCTCAATCGTCTGACGCAGGTTGTTACGGGCAATGTCCGCATTGAGCTGTGCATTTTGCTGCTGTATTTTAGCTCGCTGCACGTTGGTGCGTACTTGCAAACTGTTCAGGATCGGAATCTGAAGTGACACACCTACCTGCGTGTTCAGGTTGTCGTCCCACTGACGGAACATACCGTAATATTCATCAATACGACGTGTCTCGACATTGTCAAACCAGAGTGTCTGGGATGCAGAGCCTGTTTCGTTCAGGTATACCACCTGTGGCACACGGCCTACTACTTCCCTTTCGATAGCCAATAGTCTGCGGCTGGTGCTGGCATATCTGCTACCTGCACCTGCAAAAAGGCTAAGACGTGGGAAATAAGCCCCACGCGCCAGACTAAGACCTGTATCGGCACTGCGCAAGCGTAGCTCGGTGGCACGAATGGCAGGGAGCGTCTGCAGGGCCACATCATATACCTGGCTTCCATCCACAATGACCGGATTTTCATCAGGTTCCGGGATGTCTGGTATTTCTACCTGAAACTCTTCTGTAGTCGGGATATTCAACAGCTGCATCAGCGTCAGCCTTGCTATATCGCGCTGATTCTGTGCTGTAATGTAGTTAAGTTCGTCTGTTGCCAGCTGTGACTCCAGATCCAACACAGCATTTTCGGCCACGCTGCCAGCTTTCAAAAGCGCCTGAGTGCGGGTGAGCTGCTGGTTGGTGAGGTTGCGCTGCAGATCAGACACATTCATCTGCTCGTTGGCAAACAGGATGTTCAGATAAGCGGTTACGATCTGAATTGTGATATCATTTTGAGCAGAAAGATAGTCTTGCTCACTCGCCTCGAGATCTAAACTGTTCTGCTTGATCTGATTTACCTGCTGAAAACCTGCAAACAGCGGCAACGATGCGTTGACCGATACATTGGAGGTACGGGCATTCTGCGTCTGGAGGCTAAAGCTTACCGGGTCCTGAAATGAACCTGTGTTGAAGCTGTAGTTACCATTGGCATTGATACTGGGCAGTCGGGATGCACGTGACTGGTTCAGGTCAGCCTTGCTTAGATCACGGTTCAGACTGCTCTGGCGCACGTTCAGGTTATTTGCCTTTGCATAATCCACAGCTTCCTGCAGCGACCATACGCCATCACCTCCTGCACCCTGCTGCTGCGCCATGGCGGAGCCAAATCCACCAACTGTTAATCCCAGGGCCAACAAAAGCACCTTGTTTGACATTTTTTTCATAGTATGATTTCTTCTTAAAGGTCGATGTTAGGAATGTAAATCACATGCTTTACCCAGCTTAGCTGCTTCAGGTACTCAAGTGTGATAGGTTTGATGCCAGAGTCCATTTCGATGAACTGGCGAGCCAATTCATTTCTGCCCTTTCGCGACACGTTCATAGTGGCAATGTTACAATCATCCTGTGCGATCACGGTTGCGATAAAGGCGATGCTGCCCTTCACATCATCCGCGTCAATGATCAGCGTATGCAGATTAGCCGAGAAGTTTGCCGTAAACCCGTCTACCTCTACAATCTTGATCACGCCCCCGCCGCGGCTCTGGCCGATCACTTCTACCTGTCGGTCGCCTGCTTTGAGGTTCAGCTTGATCGTATTGGGGTGCATGGTAGAGGCGTTGCCTACCGAGCGGAAGGTATATTTCAGGCCACGCTCTTTGGCATGGTCAAAAGCTTCCTTAATTCGTTTGTCATCTGTTTTAAAATCCAGCAGGCCGGCTACAATAGCGCGGTCAGAGCCATGGCCTTCGTAGGTTTGAGCAAATGAATTATAAAAAGTAATGATAGCTTCCTCCGGAACCGTTCCTAACACCCGGATGGCCGCACGTGCAATGCGCACTACGCCAGCGGTATGGGAGCTTGAGGGGCCTATCATAATGGGACCAATCATATCAAAGACACTGCTTTTTTCTGCCATGGGGATAAAGCGGGTAAATATCGTAAAACCCAAATTTAACAATTAAGGCTTATTATAACATTTTTTCGCCGGTATATTCTGGTGATTTCTACCAACAGTCGCTTTTGCTCTATTAATATCGGTTTTCGGCCCATCAACTATATCGAAATGCACGGCTTTATGAGTCTTCAAAACACATGATGCTAATGGTAGAAAAATGGTTGCCTGGCACCATTGGATTTATTTTGGCAGATAATTGTTTTCATGGAAGGAGTGATAAATATGGGCGTGTCTTCAAAATCTATGCGATTGTTTTACTTTATTTGTAGGCTAATGGCATCTCATAAACCCCCATCTGTATACCATGGAGCAACAACCTTTTAAGCCGGAAGTGCTGGAGCAACTCCGCAGACTGGAAGCCAAGTACGTGCCACTCGGGCAGGATCTGGCGGCCTATCTGGAGGGACTTTACTACACGGATTACCTCAACTACTGGGATTATATTCACCTTGATACCCTGTTGAGCCTGCAGAACCCCCGCACGACCATACCGGATGAAAAGATCTTCATCATGTACCACCAGATCACTGAACTCTACTTTAAGCTTTGCCTGGAGGAATACCGGCAAATAGGTGAAGACAAAGGGATTACAGGTGAAATGCTCTTCAAACGCTTGAAGCGAATAAACCGCTATTTTGAAAACCTGATCGACTCCTTTGATGTGATGGTGGATGGCATGGATCCGAAGCAGTTCCTGCAGTTCCGGATGGCCTGATGCCAGCCAGTGGATTCCAGTCGGTGCAGTACCGCATGATCGAGATTGCTTCGACAGAGCTTCGTAACCTCACCGATAAAGAGAAACGCAAGGCCCTTGGTTTGCAGAGCACGCATGAGGAACTGATGGGCTGCATCTACTGGAAAGAAGGCGCCACCGAAGTGTCATCGGGAGCCAAGACGCTCACGCTGATACGATTTGAAGAAAAGTATACACAGCAACTCATTCAGTTTGCAAGGCAGTATGAACACATGAATGTCTGGGCTGTCTACAAGCGTTTGTCTGAGGAAGAACAGCAAAACCCGCGCCTGATCCGCCAGCTGCGTGAGCTCGACAGCAATGTGAACGTGAACTGGCCGCTGATGCATTATAAGTCAGCCGTACGCTACCTGCAGCGCGACCCGGAGGTGATTGCTGCTACGGGCGGAACCAACTGGCAGAAATACCTGCCTCCCAAGTTTCCAAAAGCGCCATTTTCTACCCGGAGCTATGGTCTGAAGAAGAGCTTGGCAACTGGGGCAAAGGCTGGGTTGAGAAAGTTCTGAATGGAGATGTTTAGGAATTGAGTGATTTATAGAACTAGCGATTGAGTGAGTTGAAATTATAATAACTGAGTGGTTTCTTATGCTTTTCAAAAATCTAAAGTTGATTCTTTTCTTTGTGGTGGGAAATTGTACTCTACTTAATAAGCAATCACTTATTCAAAATCAAAAATAATCACTCGTTAAATCAATTACTCATTCAATAATTAATTTAAGGATAAATACCTTACTAACTGTAAATGAATAAGAAAGAAGTTGAAGTTGTGCTGTCGCCAGAGGTGGCGTACAACGATGAAGTGCTGGAGCTGGAGCTCATTAAAAGTGCCGGAGTGAAGCCGGAAGATGTAAAGCATATCCACCGCATCAAGCGTTCTATTGATGCCCGTGGGCGACAGGTGCTGCTTCGGGTCAGAGCCGATATTTATCTGGACACCCCTCCTGCTGATATTATCTCGCCAAGGTATAGCTACCCTGATGTAAGTACTAAAAAGAAGGTCATTATTGTGGGCGCTGGACCGGCTGGTCTGTTTGCTGCTCTGCGCTGCATTGAACTCGGGCTGAAGCCCGTTGTGCTGGAACGTGGAAAAGACGTTCGTTCGCGCCGCCGCGACCTGGCGGCTATCAACAAAGAGCATATCGTGAATCCTGATTCAAACTATTGCTTTGGCGAAGGCGGTGCCGGTACATATTCAGACGGCAAGCTCTATACCCGATCCAAGAAGCGCGGTGATCTGCAGCGTATACTCGAGATTTTCGTACAGCACGGTGCTACCCGCGACATCCTCTTCGATGCCCATCCGCATATCGGTACAAACAAACTGCCCCGCATTATCACCGCCATCCGCGAAAGTATAGAAGCATCTGGTGGTGAGGTGCTGTTCGATAAGCGAGTGACCGATTTTATCGTGGCGCAGGACGTGATGAAAGGCGTGGTTACGCAGGATGGGCAGGAATTTACCGGTGAAGCCGTAATCTTGGCTACCGGCCACAGCGCCCGTGACATATTCGAGCTGTTGCACCACAAAGGCATTACCATTGAAGCCAAGCCTTTTGCCATGGGTGTACGTGTGGAGCATCAGCAGCGCCTCATCGACAGCATACAGTACAAGTGTGAAGACCGCGGGTGCTGGCTGCCGGCTTCTTCCTATGCCTTGGTGCATCAGACGGTTTACGATAACAAGCAGCGTGGTATTTTCTCCTTCTGTATGTGCCCGGGTGGTTTTATTGTACCTTCTGCCACAGCTCCCGGCGAAGTGGTGGTGAACGGTATGTCACCGAGCCGTCGCGATTCTAAGTTTGCCAACTCAGGTATAGTCGTGGCGATAGAGCTGGAAGACATGGAACTCGATAAGTACGGTCCACTTGCCGGACTGCGTATGCAGGAAGCTTTGGAGCGCAAAGCCTGCGAAATGGCCGGCGGCACGCAGAAAGCGCCAGCCCAGCTCCTCCTCGACTTTACCCGTCAGAAAACCGGTGGAGCCCTGCTGGAGACTTCCTACCAGCCTGGCCTGACACCTGTAGATATGAATAAACTGTTTTCCCCTGCTATGGCTTATCGCCTACGTGAAGGTTTCAAAGCCTTTGGCAACAAAATGCGCGGCTACCTGAGTAACGACGCCCAGATCATTGGTGTAGAAAGCCGTACCTCTTCCCCTGTGCGGATACCCCGCGATAGAGAGACCCTGGAACATGTTCAGGTTAAGAACCTTTACCCTTGTGCAGAAGGCGCCGGTTATGCAGGAGGCATTGTGTCAGCGGCAATGGACGGGGAGCGCTGTGCCGAAAAAATAGCGGCCAAAGTGCTTCGACAGGTATAGCTAAATGGATTGTATAAGTCTTATACCTGATTGCCCTGTAACGTTTCAGGACGTATAGCGGTTAAATAGAGGGAGCAAAATATCTGAATTATGAAAAAGACACTTGTACTGGGTGCTACCGATAATCCCTCCCGCTTTGCTACAAGGCTATACACCGGCTGCAACAGCACGGCCATGATGTGGTGCCTGTGGGCATTCGAAAAGGAGAAGTTGGCGGTCAGCCCATTATTACTGATAAAGAACAGAAGATTGAAGGAGTAGATACGGTAACCCTGTATGTGGGACCGCAGAACCAGCCAACCTGGTATGATTATATCTTGTCTGTAAAGCCGAAGCGCATCATTTTCAATCCGGGTACTGAAAACCGCGAACTGGAGCAAATGGCCGAAGACGCAGGTATAGAAACCATGCACCATTGCACGCTGGTGATGCTGGCTTCCAGCACCTATTAAAATTTTTGCAAAATATTTTTGGGGGGCTGTAACCTCCGAAATAGTCGGGCGTATAATCCAATATAATCAAAGTTTGCAGATGGCATTTGTTGTCTATGCAATCTTTAGAAAAAGGGATCTTTCAAGAGATCCCTTTTTTGTTTTAAAGCGGTTTGGGTCTCGGGAAAGAATATTTTGCCTTAATTGCTACCTGACCCCTTAGCTCCTATGCTTCTCTTCTCAAGACTTCCAACGGGGGTCTGTTCAACACACCCCGGCTATTCAGCAAGCCAACTGCTACAGTCAGCAGCGTTACCAGCACAAAGATGACCAGCAAAGGCCAGAGCACTGGCACAAACTCCATCTCAAAGCTAAATACAGCCAGGGCCCATGCGGCACCAAAGGCGATCACGCAGCCTACAGCGGCAGCCAGTACCCCCAGCATCATGTATTCCATCAGCGTTATACCTAATATCTGCTTTTTGTTAGCCCCGAGTGTACGTAGGAGCACACTCTCCTGTACCCGCTGATATTTGCTCACATTAACCGAGCCTACCAGCACAAGTAAACCGGTGAAAATACTGAAGAGGGCCATAAATTGAATCACGAAGGATATCTGGCTGACTACTTCCTCAAGGGTGCGCAGGATCAGATCGAGACCGATGGCGGACACGTTCGGAAAGGCCTCCACGACTCTGCGCTGGAACTGCGCTGCCTGTTGCTCGTTGTCGCTGCGTGTCATCAGCACATGGAACTGGGGGGCCTCTTCGAGCACGCCTTCCGGGAAAAGCACCTGGAAATTAGTCTGCACCCGGTTCCAGTCAACCCGGCGAATATGCGCTACCCGTGCAGGTATAGTTGCCCCCTGTACATTGTACAGCAGCGAATCCCCCACATTTACCTTAATACGCTCGGCATACCGTTCCTCCAAGGACACAGGCACCCTGCCGCTACCACCATACTGATTATCACTCCAACTGCCCTCCTGTGTTTTCTCGGAGTCGCTGAGATGGTCGCGATAGGTCACGCGGTATTCCCTTGTGAAGTTCCAGGGTCTGATCTCCAGGGTGGTGTCTTTGCGAACGTCGGCCAGAGTCAGGTTATTGATCTGCTCCAGTCTTACTGTCACAATTGGGTCAAAGTACAGGATAGGGAGACCCTCCTGTTTTGTCAGATCAGCCACCTGCTCGCGCTGTGCATTTTGAATGTCGAATAAGACGAGGTTTGGCTGATCTTCAGTACCGGATAGCGACACCTCGCTCAGTAGCGTGCGCTGCACCATAAAGAGCGTGCCGATCAGAGCTGTGCCTAAACCGATGGAAACAACCAGTAGCAAGGTCTGGTTGTTTGGACGGTACAGATTGGCTAGTCCCTGCCGCCAGATGTAGCCCCAATGGGAAGGGAAAAAGCGTTTGACAGTCCAGGACAAGCCTTTAGCGAGCAGAGCCAGTACCAGAAAGGCCGCAATGACCCCTCCTGTGAAGTATAGGGCCTGCCACCAGGTGCCCATCTGCCAACGGGAGAAAATAATAACAAAGGCCAGTATCAGACCATAGACCGCCCAGCGGAGCGGATCTTTCTGGTTGGTCAGGTGCTCCACCGTGGCACGCAGGGTAATCAGCGGCGAAACCTGCCGTATGCTTAACAGAGGGAGCAGCGCAAAGAGCACCGACACGACCACACCCAGCAGTATACCTTGTGCAGCGGCTGTAAATGAAAAGTAAGCATCTACAGACACCGGCAGGAAAGAGCCAAACAGCTCTGGCAGCACCAGTTGCACGACGCTACCTAAGGCCGCACCGGCAAGTCCACCCAGCAAGCCCATGCCCATTACCTGGAACAGGTATACCAGAAAGGCCTGCTTGCCGCTCATACCCAGACAGCGAAGTATGCCAATGGTTGCCAGCTTGTCGCGCATGTACACGTGCACGGCACTCGCTACACCTACGCAGCCAAGCAGCAGGGCCACAAAGCCTACCAGCGCCAGAAAACGGGCCAGTTCGTCATATGAGCGGCCCATACTCTTTTTGCGCGTTTCTACGGTGTCATAGAACATCCCCAACTCCTCGAACCGCGGATCCAGCCGATTGCCTAGCGTATCGGGTTGTACATTATCATTGAGGTCGTAGTAGTAATAGTAAGAAACCCGGCTGCCGCGCTGAATCAGGCCGGTTTCGGGCAGGTATTGTCTCGGTATGTACACGACGGGCGCTACGGCAGCCGTCATGGCTGTCTGGCCAGGTATACGGTGCAGGGCCCCTTCGATAGCAAAGGTCAATGCACCCACCCGAATCGAGTCGCCGGGCTGCGCCTCGTACTGCAGCATCAGGTTATAATCCACCAGCGCTCGCCTGTCCTCACGGAAACTTCGGCTGGCTTCTACAGGGTCGGTTTCAATGGCTCCGAAGTAAGGGAACTCCCCTTCCAGCGCCCGCACCTGTACGAGTCGGGTATCGTTGCTCTTCACAAAGTATACCATCGACATCATGCGGTTCTCGTCAGAGCGCTTGCCCAGTGTACTTACCGAATCGATCAGTGCCATGGAAAGCGAATCGGGCTCTTTGTTCATACCCATCACCAGGTCTGCGCCGATCAGGCCACGGGCTTTCTCGTCAATGGCTACCTGCAAACTGTCGCGGAACGAATTGATGGCCACCAGCGCGGCTATACCCAACACGATGGATGACAGGAACAATACCAGCCTGCCCCGGCTGCGGCGGGTATCGCGCCAAGCCATCTTGAGTAGCCAGGGTATGTTCAGTTTCGGTTTTTCCGGATTTGGCTTGTTGTCAGACAAGGTTTACTTGAAGTTTAGTGAGGTAAGATTTTACGGGCTTGATACTTATACCTTAGGAAAGGTTGGAGTCCTCGGACTGGTGAACTGTTTCAGGAGCTCCTGTATCAGACACCACATGCCCGCCCTTAATGCGAATAATGCGTTGCGTCTTTTCGGCCAGTTCCAAATCGTGGGTCACGAGTACCAGCGTAGTCCCCGCCTCTCTATTCAGGTCAAACAGCAGCTTTTCAACCTTATCGCCGGTCTCCTCGTCCAGGTTACCGGTTGGCTCATCGGCAAAGAGAATGGTGGGTCGATTGGAGAAAGCCCTTGCCAGCGACACCCGCTGCTGCTCTCCTCCTGAGAGTTGTGTCGGGTAATGGTCGTGACGTTCCGCCAGTCCTACGCGGGCCAGCAGATCCATGGCCTGTCGCTGCACATTGCGTTCGCCACGCAGCTCAAGCGGTACCATCACATTCTCAAGGGCCGTAAGCGTAGGGATCAACTGAAAGTTCTGAAAGATGAAGCCCACATACTGATTGCGCACCTGCGCCCTTGCGTCTTCGCTGAGGTTGTCGAGCCGCACACCGTTGAGTACAACAGAGCCGCTACTGGCCCTGTCGAGTCCTGCACAAAGGCCCAGCAAAGTAGTTTTGCCGCTTCCGGAAGGTCCAACAATAGAACAGGTGTCACCGGCCTGCAATGTAAAGTTGATTCCCTCCAGCACAGTCAGGTGACGGTCGCCGCTGTCGTAGGTTTTCTTCAGGTTGTTGATTTCTAGTATAGTAGACACGTAGGTAGTGTTTTATGAATTGTAACGTCAGGTATAGCGCCGCAGGTATAGGTATATGCTGCACTATTCCCGAACCTAATAACTTATACCGGTCGTTATAGGTTTTAAGATTGATAAAACTAAATTTAGCAAAAAATAAGCTACATGAACAAAACGAGCAAGTATATCTCCTTATTCCTAGCCCTTTTCCTTACCCTGTCGGGCTGTGAGCAGGCCACTACCACTGAGCAGGTGGCAACAGAACAGCAGGCACAATCCGACACTACCACCACAACTGAAGCACCTAAAAACGAGCGTATCAAGACCATTGTGTTCTTCGGTAACAGCCTTACTGCAGGCTACGGCCTGGAACCTGACCAAGCCTTTCCGGCGCTGATCCAGGAGCGGATCGATTCCCTTGGTCTCCCTTATAAAGCCGTAAACGCAGGACTGAGCGGCGAAACCTCAGCCGGTGGCAAAAGCCGCATTGACTGGTTACTGAAACAGCCGATCGATGTATTTGTGCTGGAACTGGGTGCCAATGACGGTCTGAGAGGTATAGATCCGGCTTCTACGTACGACAACCTCGGCACGATCATCGATAAGGTGCGGGAAAAGAATCCGGATGCGGAGATCATCCTGGCAGGTATGCAAATGCCGCCGAGCATGGGCCAGCGCTATACCCAGGAGTTTCAGGAGGTGTTTACCCGACTGGCCAACGACAAGAATGTAGCGCTTATTCCTTTCCTGCTGGAAGGTGTTGCAGGTGATCGAGCTCTTAACCAAGGCGATGGCATTCACCCGACTGTAGAGGGGCAGCGGATACTGGCAGATAATGTGTGGTCTGTACTGGAGCCGATTTTAGTGGCCAAACGAGCCTCCTAAGGCACTTCTTGAAAAATAATTAATTTATTTTCAAAGATTTGTAACCAATTACAACACAAGTCACGTATAAAAGCATGGCTAAAAGTTGAAAGTTTAATTAATAATTAATCCTTTCAAAAAATAACAGCGCCGGTCCCTTCATTGGAGCCGGCGCTGTATTTTTTTGTATGGATTCTATTTCAGTTTACTCTTCTGCCACTTCCGATTTCATCTTCTCGGCCAGTACATAGTAGGCGCCTTTGGTAACGACCTGAGCCGTGGCAGGCATCTCTTTCAAAGGCTTAACTTCCATAAAACCATTTTCGGCTATACCTGTCTCCACTTCCTGCATGCGAAACGTAGTAGGACCTTCTTTCACAAAAACATAATGTTTGCCCTTGTAGCGTACCACCGATTCTTCGGGTAGCGCTGGCAATTCCTGCTTACCAGCCAGAATCTGTGCGTTCACATACATGCCTGGCAACAGGTTGGCGTTTTTGTTGTTCTCCAGTTCGGCGTGCACCGTCACCATGCGCGAATCGCCTTCAAATGCCCTGCCCAATGCAAAAATTTCCGCCTCGAGCGGCTCACCTGCTACATTTGGCATGGTAAACAGTACTTTCTGACCCTCTTTCATTTTGCTGAAGTCCCGCTCGAACACGCTGAGCTCTAAGTGCAGGTGGTGGTTGTTCACGAGTTCGAACATCTGCTGACCCGGCTGTGCATATGAACCCATGTTCACGTCGATGACGCGCACAAAGCCATTGATGGGCGCCGTGATGGCCATGGTAGAGGTAATCTGTCCTGCTTCCACGTTTTTAGGGGATATGCCCATGGCAGACAGGTGGGTAGCAAGCGCCTTCAGCCTTGCCCGTTGCACCTGCACGTCTGACTCGGCCTGCTCAAATCGCTTGCGGGAGCCCACCTGTTCTTCGCTGAGCGTGCGCTGGCGCTCGTAGTCCTGCTCTGCAAAACGCAGCTGGTTGCGGGTAGTCAGGTATTCTTCCTGCAGCTTGATCAGCTCGGGATTCTGGATCGTGGCCAGCACCGTGCCTTTCTGCACATACTCACCTTCTTTTACAGGTATAGAGCGCACTACGCCTCCCATTAAAGGGTTGATACTAGCCTTGTTCTGTGGTGGCAGCTGAAGTTGTCCGTTAGCTGTCACGCGGGCCGAAAGCGGCTTGTTTTCGATCATACCCAGTTCAATGCCGCCAACCTTTTGCTGCGCTTCGGAAAATGAAACGACAAAGGGTGATGCGGTGTTTGAAGTTTCTGTTGTAGCAGCCTCTGGTTCCTCGGCTGGTGCCTGTTTAGAGCATGCCGCCAGACTAAGCAGTCCGCATAGGGCAATGGTCTTTATGTAATATGCTGTCATGTTATTCGATTCCTGCAGTAAATTCTAAACTGATAATGGTTTGGTTGTAATCGCGGAGGGCGTTCAGGTAATTGCTGCGTAGCTGGTAAGCCTGGTCGAGCGCCTGCACATACTCCACATAGTCGATGTCGCCGGTGCGGAAGCTGAGTTCAGCGGCCTTGTTCATCTGGTCAGCCTGGCGTAACGCTCTCTGCTCAAAGAATGCCAGGGTGTTGCCATGCTTCTGCAGTTCCTGCGCCAGGTTCTGCAGCTCGGTCAGCAGCATCTGCTGCTGATACCGCACCTGGCTCTTCACGGCCTCCTCATTCATCTTAGCCGCCTTTATGCGCGACCGCTGTGCCCCGAACCAGAGCGGAACGGCTATACCTACCTCGTAACCCGTAAAACGGTCACCGGAATTGTATATCCGGTTCGGGTTCTCGCGTGGCGCCTCTCCTATAAAGGTTTGGTTGAAGTAACCGACTGTAAAGTCTGGCAGTAGACGTGACTGCTCCAATTGCTTCTGCCGTCCGGCTACCTGTGTCGCGCTTTGCAAAAAGGCGATATAGGGGTTGGAAGCTAAAGCTGAACTATCCGACTGTAAGATCAATTCCCGCTTGCCTAGCCTTTCCTCTTCAAATTGCAATGGCTCCTGTGCCTGTAGAAGCTGACGGAGCCGTCTCTCGGCTATCTGCTGGTCGGCCTGTGCTTGCTGCAGCTCGGTTTTTATACCCAAGCTGCGGGTCTCGGCCGTGGCCTGTTCCAGATAACCAGTCTCTCCTGTTTTGAAGCGGATGGTGGCGGCTCTGGTAAAGCGTCCATACAGACTGTCCTGTTGCTGGAGCAAGCGCAGGCGCTCGTTATGGTACTGCAGCAGGTACCAGGCCTGCTTAACGTCCCGGATCAACTCCCGTTCCACGATCTGCTTCTGCGCTTCAGCCTGTTGAATGGTGGCGTCAGCGAGCCGTGCCTGATCGCGGTATACCGTCGGGAAGGCAAACTGCTGGGAAGCGGAGATATATTCATCCTTATTGATGGTGCTGATCTGGCCCCTGCTGTAGGACAAGTTGGTTTTGGGCAGATCGGTCGCAGCGCCGCGCATGGCCTGCTCGCGCTCCACACCATAAGCCGCACTCTTCAAGCCGAGGTTATGCTCCCGGGCATAGTTTATGCTCTGCTGCAGATTCAGCGGCCCTTGGATAGACTGCGCTATACCTTGCGCCGGGTAAAGCAGACTGCCAGCTACCAGAAGGAGCGCAAGCAGGTGGGCAGATACAGGTTTGCGCTGCAGCTCCTCTTCCGTGCTTTTTTCATTCGAAGAGAAAATGTAATAGAGCACCGGCAGTACCACGAGAGTCAGTAGCGTGGAAGTGAACAGGCCTCCTATTACTACTGTGGCCAGCGGACGCTGCACTTCGGCTCCGGCTGAACCGGAAAGGGCCATCGGCAGGAAGCCCAGCGCGGCCACAGATGCCGTCATCAGTACCGGTCGCAGACGAACATTCGTCCCTAGCAGTACGCGTTCGTAGACATCAGTCATACCTTCCCGCTTGAGTTGGTTAAAGTAGCCGATCAGTACGATGCCGTTTAGCACTGCCACACCAAACAGGGCGATAAAGCCCACACCTGCCGAGATACTGAAAGGCATGTCGCGCAGCCAGAGTGCAAAGATGCCACCGATGGCTGACAAAGGTATAGCAGTGAAAATAAGCAGACTTTGCTTTACGGACTTAAAGGCAAAGTATAGGAGCAGCAGGATTAGCAGAAGAGCCGCCGGAACGGCTACTGATAGGCGTTGCTTGGCGTGCACGAGGTTTTCGAACTGTCCTCCGTAGGTAATGAAATAGCCAGCCGGAAGGGGCAGCTCACGGCTCAGTTTGTCCTGTATCTCGGTCACAATCGACTCCACATCCCGCTCGCGCACGTTGAAGCCCACCACAATACGGCGACGGCCTTCCTCCCGTGAGATCTGCATCGGTCCTTCTTCAAAGCGGATATCTGCTACCTGCTGCAAGGGCACTTGTCCGCCTTGTGGCAGCCCTACAAAAAGGTTTTCGATGTCATTCAGGTCACTGCGAGAGCCCCCTTCCATGCGCACGACCAGGTCGAAGCGGCGGTCGCCTTCGTAAATAGCCCCGGCAGCCTGTCCGGCAAAGGCCGTGCGGAGCACCGCGTTCACGTCAGCCACCTGCAAGCCGTATTGCGACATGCGGGCGCGGTTGTAGTCCACCACGATCTGCGGCAAACCCGTGACCTCCTCCACATAAATGTCCTGCACGCCGGCTACAGGAGCTATCAGTTTATCAACCTGATCGGCCAGCTCCGAAAGCTGATCCAGATCTTCCCCGAAAATCTTGATAGCCACATCCTGCCGCGCACCCGTCATCAGTTCGTTGAAGCGCAGCTGGATCGGTTGCTGAAAACCATAGTTTACACCTGGCAACACTTTCAGGGCTTCATCCATTTTGGCGGCCAATTCCTGGCGGGTGCTGGCGCTGGTCCACTCGTCTTTGTCTTTGAGCAGGATCATAACGTCAGCCGCCTCAATCGGCATTGGGTCCGTTGGAATTTCTGCAGTACCTATCTTACCGATCACCTCGGTCACTTCCGGGAACTGCGTTAATAGAATTTCACTGGCTTTAGCCGTCGTTTCGATGGTCTGGCTGAGTGAGGCTCCCGGTACCAGGCGCAGGTCCATGGCAAAGTCACCCTCTTCCAGGTCAGGCAGGAACTCCCCGCCCATGCGGCTGAACACAAACAAACTGAAGGCAAACAAGACCAGAGCTGCTCCAATCACGAGTGCTTTACTGTGCAAGGCAAAGGTGATAACCGGACGGTATACCCGCTCCAGAAAGCCCATGATCCGGTCGGAAATATTCGGCTTGTGCTTCGTCGTTTTGCTCAACAAGAGAGTAGAAACCATCGGCACATAGGTGAGCGACAGGATGAAAGCGCCCATGATAGCAAAGCTCACGGTCTGTGCCATCGGCTTGAACATCTTACCCTCTATACCTACCAGCGCCATGATCGGCAGGTATACGATCAGGATGATCAGCATACCGAAGGCAGCTGAGTTCATGATGTTGGAAGCAGCGCTTTTCACTTCCAGGTCCATCTCTTTTTGCGTGAGACGGCGCAGTGGCAGGTCCTTGTTCTTGACCACAATGAAGTGTAGCACGCCTTCCACAATAATTACGGCACCATCCACTATAAGCCCGAAGTCGATTGCACCCAGACTCATCAAATTGCCTGATACGCCGAATACGTTCATCATACCCAGCGCAAAGAGCATAGACAGAGGAATTACCGATGCCACAACCAGTCCTGCCCGCAGGTTGCCCAGCAGGAGCACCAGCACAAAAATTACGATCAGACCGCCCTCGATCAGGTTGGTTGCCACAGTGTTGATCGCTTTCCCTACCAAGTCACTGCGGTCGAGATACGCTTCAATCAACAGGCCTTCCGGCAGCGATGACTGTATGCTGGCTACTTTATCCTGCACGTTTTTGATCACTTCAGACGAGCTGGCCCCTTTCAGCATCAGCACGATGCCTCCGACCACCTCACCTTCGGTATTGCGGGTGAGGGCTCCATACCGTACAGGGTGGCCGTACTGGACCTGCGCCACATCACGGACAAGCACCGGCAAGCCATTTCGGTTGGAAACCACGATCTTCTCGATGTCCTCCAGGGTGCTAACCAGTCCCAGGCCGCGGATAAACAAGGCGCTCTGGTTCTTCTCGATGTAGGCCGCACCTGTATTCTCGTTGTTCTGCTCCAATGCCGCGATCACATCGCTTACGGTTAGGTTCATACTGCGAAGACTGGATGGGTTCACAGCCACTTCATATTCTTTCAGGAAACCGCCAAAGCTGCTGACATCAGCCACGCCGGGCGTACCCAGCAACTGCCGGCGTACGATCCAGTCCTGGATAGTACGCAGCTCAGTTGGGCTGTATTTTTTTTCACTGCCCGGTTCCGTTACCAGTACATATTGGTAGATCTCGCCGAGGCCGGTGGTAACGGGTGCCAGTTCTGGCGTACCCATCTGCTCGGGAATCTGTCTGCTGGCCTCTCCCAATCGCTCGGTGATCATTTGCCGGGCCAGGTATTGATCCACCTCGTCTTTAAACACTACGGTGATCACAGAAAGCCCGAAGCGCGACACAGATCGCATCTCGATTACATCCGGAACGTTGGCCAAAGCCATTTCAATGGGAGTGGTGATGAAGCGCTCGACTTCCTGGGCTGCAAGTGTTGGCGAGGAGGTAACCACCTGCACCTGGTTATTGGTGATGTCGGGCACAGCATCGACAGGCAGCTGCGTCAGGGAGTAGGTTCCCCAAACGATTAACGCCAGCACCATCAGCCCCACCACCAGTTTATTATGTATCGAAAAATCGATGATTTTATTAAACATGGTAAGCTTGATTTTAATCAATGGAATAAGGTATGCAGTTACACCAAAAGCGCTTTTAAGGGCTTGTGGTTACAATTATAGCTGCACTTTGTCTTGATAGTAGAATCAGGCTACCAGCCGTGGAGGGTGCCACCAGGTAGAGGCGATCTTTATTTCGCGCAACTCCGGGTAAACAAGAGGTTTGGTTTGAGGAATGACCGGTACGCGGAAGACAATGTGCTCCGGCTCTACTGTAACGGTAAACGTGGCGCAGCAACCACAACTGCAGAATAGCGGGCAAGTGTCTTCGTGAAAGGGTGACTCACCTGTGGTGTCGGCTACGTCCGTCATGTTGGGGAGGTGCTCGTGGCTATCCATAATCTTATCTGTGCACGGCAGACAAGCCGTCCAGAACATAAACAGGGAAAAGAAAATAGCCACGAATCTCATCTCTACAAATATAAGGCATTCTGTTTTAAACAGGTTCCGGGTAGAGCTATTCAGAACAATTCTTAAAAAGGAAAAGCCGGAAGTGGGTGCTATTGCAGAAATAGTGAAATAAATTCTAGCTGACAGTCAGTATTTTATAGTCAATGGTGCCGCATTCTAAAAAAAATATCAGAAATTTATTCTTGCTTAGGCAACCTCCGGGTGAGTATCATCATCTAAGAGGTAAAGAGAGACAAAAACAGCTCAAGAAGGCCAGATAAGCGACATTATTTGATAAAAATTTTACCCAGCGTGACAGAACAGGAGTTAATAGCAGGTTGCCAGAAGGCCGAAAGTAAAGCGCAGAAATGCCTTTACGAGCGCTTTGCCTCGCCGATGTACGGTGTGTGCCTGCGTTACCTCAAAAACCAGATGGACGCGGAAGAGGCTTTACTGAACGGGTTTATGAAGGTATACCAGAACATAGACAGGTTTGAGGGCAAAGGCAGTTTCGAGGGTTGGGTAAGACGCATCATGGTGAATGAAGCTCTTGGGTTTTTGAGAAAAAAAGAGTCGCTATACCTGTCTGTTGAAGACGACCACATACAAGTGGCGGGCAACATGGGAGCCGATCACGATCTAGCTGAAGGCGAACTACTGGATTTGTTACGCACTTTACCTGCCGGCTACAGGGCAGTATTTAACCTGTATGCAATTGAGGGATATTCTCACAAAGAAATAGCCGACATGCTGAATATCACGGAAGGCACTTCGAAATCGCAGCTAAGCAAAGCACGCGCTATGCTGCAGCGAAGACTGACCGGACAGGAAGCAGTCGCCAGCTAATATAAAAGGAGGTTCAGTTATGAAACCAGAAGACATAGACAAACTATTCAAAGAGCGATTGGGCCCTTCATCGCCCACGCCCCCTGCCGACCTTTGGAACAGATTGCAGGACCGGATAGAAACCGAGATGCCTAATGCTCAAAAGGAGGAAGCGAAGCCACGAGGCTTTATGTGGCTCTCCTACTCTATCGCTGCCGCTATTGCGCTCGTGCTCTCAGTGGGCGTCGTGTTCTACAATGTACAGAACGGCACTGTGCCGGTAGACCGATACGGCTTGGCGGACCGAAATGGTCTGAAAGCAGAGCAGCCACTTGTTATCACAGCACCTGCCACAGCGGACAAGCAACTGGCACAAGTAGCTGAAGAGCCGTCAACTACGCCATCAGCAGATGAAGAATTAATTGAGCCTGCCAAACCGGCTGAGACTGCTGCTACAGCACCTACGCAGCCAAAAACGGTTAAGAAGCAGTTGATCGCCAAAGCGGAACACAGCGTGGAGGCAAAAAAAACCAGGTCTGAAGTCAGTGCAAAAAGCGTTGTTGCAACGCAACAACTGGCGGCTCAGGTAGAAACGCCAGTTATACCGGATGCCCCTCAGAAGGGAGACTACTTTAACACAGGAGAAACAACTCCGGTTACTTTTGCAGCCAATACAGTGGACATGAATGCTCAGCCTGTGGAAATTATAATAAAGCGGGCTGTCCATGTACAGGAGGTAGAGGCAGATGAAGAGCTGAGCGGCTTCGAAAAGAAACAGAAACTTGCCAAGAACATCTTTAAGCAGGTTCGTAATCTCTCAAACGGAGAAAAGGTTGAGTTGTCAGAGCTCGGCATCAATGCAGACAGAATTGCACTTGAAACTCAAATTGGAAAACAGAAAATATCAAAAGTCATTAATCTCTAATCTTTTAAAACCATGAAAAAGATACTACTTCTCGTAACGGCCATCATCATGGCTGCAGCCACCGGTGTGTCTGCCAAAGGCGGTCAAACCATAGGCGAGCGACTCGGCCAGCATGATACGATTGTTGTTAAAATGGCCAATGGCGCTAAAATGGTGCTATACCTTCAGAACATAGAACAGCTCAAAGCTTTCGAAAACTATAGCCTGGACTCTCTGATGCGCGTGCTGAATAAATATGTTGATCAGGTAGACCGCATGGACGGTGCAAACAAAGAGCTGAAGTCGCAGGAGACCACCGTCGTGTTTGGCAAAAATGACAATGATCCGGAAACTGTGACCATTACCGTGCAGGAAACCGGCCAGGATGGGAAGGTAAACAGAGAAAAACACGAGATCCGGATCAACAAGAATATCAAGATCGATGTGGAAATTGAGGAAAAGGATGGCAATACCAAGGTTGACGTGAACATGCCTAACCGCGCCGAGCGGGACAGTATACGGACAAGCAACGTGAAGAAGTCTTACAAAGCTACCCGCTTCAATTTTGACTTGGACCTTGGCTTGAACAACTTCTTAAACACCAATAGCCAACAAGTACCTGACCTGAAGCCGCTAGGTTCACGCTATGTAAGTATCAACTGGCACCTCAATTCACAGATCGGTGGTCGCAAGAGTCCGCTATATCTGGTGTCAGGCCTTGAATTTGCCTTCAATAACTACATGTTCGACCGCAACTTCGTGATTGAGGAGGATGTAAATGATGTGACCTTCTTCCGTCGTGAGATGGAGATCAACTATGACAAAGTGAAGCTGACACACTCATCCGTAAACGTTCCGCTCATGCCAATGCTGAAGTTCAAGCGCCAAAACGGCAAGGAAGGATTTAAGTTGGGCGCCGGCCCGTTTGTAGGCTACCGCCTGGGTGCCCACTCTAAGTTTAAGTTTGAGGACAGCGGTAGGACGCAGAAAGAAAAGGTGCGCAGCAGCTACAACCTGAGTGACTTTCAGTATGGCCTGACAGGCGTGATAGGCTACGGCAACCTGGACCTCTTCGTGAAATACAACATGAACGACTTGTTCAAAGACAACCGCGGCCCGGATGCCAACGTAATCAGCTTTGGTTTAAGGTTGTTTAATTAATAAGCTGTTAATTAGGTGATTATATTGTTTACAAAAGATGCCTCTAGTCAGAGGCTTCTTTTGTTTTAAAGCCTTGCGTTGCGCATAAAGTTATCGATGATGATGGCGGTAGCTGTAGCCACATTAAGCGACTCTGCCTCTCCGAAATCAGGAATCTTGATAAGCCGGTTTACTTCGCTGGCAACTTCCGGGCGTATGCCATTCGCCTCATTTCCCATCACCACCACGCCTGTTGGCTGCAGTTGCATGCGGTGCAGGTTTTCGCCATCCAGCGAAGCGCCATAGACAGGCACATTCTCCGGGAGTTGGTGCAGCCACTCACCCAGGTTGAGGTAATAGGCCTTGACACGGGTAAAGGAACCCATGGTAGCTGAAATGGTCTTGGGATTATAAAAGTCTGCGCAGGTTTCTGAGCATACAATGGTCTGGATGCCGTACCAGTCTGCAATGCGGATGATGGTACCCATGTTACCCGGATCGCGGATGTCGTCGAGAGCCAGAGTGAAATCGCCAGGGTGAAACTGCAACTTTGGGAGCTGGTGCATGTGGGCTACAGCCAAACCAGCATTATTGCTTGAAAAAGTACCCGCCCTGGTCAGATCCTGTTCCGTAACAAGTTCGTATCTTGTACCTTTGCTTAGCCTGTTGCCATGCTCCTGCAGGAAATCCTGGGTTATGAACAGGTGCTGTATCTCAAAATCTGAGTTTAACAGCTCCAGTAGGCTTTTAGCTCCCTCCACCATAAAGGCTTGGTGTTGGTTGCGGTATTTTTTTACTTGCAGGGAGGTAACGTATTTTACAATTGCTTTCGACAACATAGAGCGGAGAATCGTTTGAGAACACGATATTATATATTCGGGCTGGTAATTACAATTTTAAGTTTCACCGCCTGCGTGCCGACCAAAAATCTGGGCGAGAACGAACAGCTCTTGTTAGGTATAGAGCCTAAAGGGATCGAACACGTCAGCCAGACTGATATAGAGGCGGTTTACCAACAGCGCCCTAACCGGACCTTCCTTGGCTCTACGCCTTATCTGGCCATCTATAACTTTGGGAAGCGATTTTACAGTCCTGCCCGCATCGACGAGCGCATTGAAAAGCTACGTAGAAAACGCGCCGATAAAACAGCCCAAGCCGATGACTCCACAAAGGTACGCCGAATCCAGGACCGCTTTGACCGCCGCATAGCCCGCCAGCGTGATCGGAAGGAAAAGGGTAATCTGCTCATGCAAATAGGTGAACCTCCCGCCATCTATGACTCACTGCTGATGGAGCGCACCATGGACCAGGTAGAAATTTACATGAATACCAAAGGTTTTTTTAATCATGAAGCGGACTACGAGAAACAGGTAAAAGGCAAAAAGGTATACATTACGATCAATATCGCTGAAAATGAGCCTTACCGTTACAGTGCGCTCAACTACACTATACCCGATGATTCTCTGCTCCAGATTGTGAAGCGATACGAGGCCAGGTCGCTACTCAAGGTAGGTGATGTGTATGATGAGCAGTTGCTCACACAAGAGCGGGATCGCCTGCATGAGATGATCCGTCACAACGGATATTTTGACTTTTCGCGTGCGTATATAATATTTGAGCCGGATACCAGCTACGGGGGGAACACGGTGCGTCTGCATACCATTATTCAGAATCCGGAGAACGGGTCCCGTCACAAAGCTTATACTATCAGGAACGTGTATTTTAAGACAGATGCGGACCGGTTTGGTTTGGCACGCGATACGCTGGAATACAACAATGTAAAATACCTGGCATACGACCACAAGTACTCTTTTAACATACTTGACAATAAAGTTTCGGTATACCCAGGTCAACGGTATAGCCAGTTCAGGACATCCCTTACACAGCGGCGACTGGCTGAGATGGATGTGTTTCAGTTTACCAATGTAAGCTACAACAAGATCACAGATGCGACCGACTCAACAGCTGGTAACCAGTTGAATGCCTTCATTAATGCCCTCCCCTCCAAGAAATTTCAGGAAACGGCTGAATTGGGGATGAACTTTACCGAGCGCAGGCCTGGTCCTTTTTCCAGCATCCGACTGAAGACACGCAATGTTTTCGGAGGTGCCGAGAACCTGGAATTCGGTATACGTGGGGGCCTGGAGGGACAGATCAATATTGCAACTGATGAAACGGTCATGATACGGGAGTTTGGTGGTGATGCTGCGCTTACTTTCCCGCTGTTTATTCTCCCTTTTGGCGGAAAGAAAATTCTGCAGGATTTCAATCCCAGAACCCGGTTGTATACAGGCTATACCAATGTTAATCGTGCTGAGTTCCAGAGAAGCATTTACGAAGCCTCTCTTGACTACATCTGGTACAAGTATCCGCGTCCGCTTCAGACGCCAACTGTGCAGTATGTGTTTTCACCGGTCAATATTAATATTATTCAGGTTAATCGTATTGACCCCACTTTTGAAGAAGACCTGCGAGAACTGAGTCAGCTCAGCCGATCTTTTGTGGAGAGTTTCAAAAGCGGATTTATTTCTTTTGTTGGCTTTAATCTGATCTACAACACAAACGACTTTCTGCAATCGCGCAATGCCCGCTACATGCGTGTGCTGACCGAGGTCGGCGGTCTCACTTCCAAACTGGGTATCTTGCCTGAAACGGGCAGTCTGAGGCAGTTCCAGTATGCCAAATTAAACACTGATTACCGACGCTATTTGCCGCTGGGAGGACAGCGCTTTTTTGTTTATCGTGTAAATGCTGGTGTAGGCGGTCCCCTGTTTGGTACGAATGCCCTCCCCTATGATAAATACTTTTTTGCAGGAGGTGCTTCAAGTGTGCGTGCCTGGCAGGCCCGGCGTCTGGGCCCTGGCTCATATCGGCGGGTGATTACAGAAACTGAGGATGGAGAGGAGACTGATAGAAGATTTATTGCCGAACAGCCTGGTGAAGTATTACTCGAAGCCAGTGCTGAGTACCGTTTTAATATGGTCGGTTTCTTAAATGGTGCTGTATTCGTTGATGCTGGTAACGTGTGGATGCTGAAGCCTGATAACCGCCCGGGGTCTGAATTTCAATTTAACCGCTTTTATAAAGAACTGGCGGTAGGTACTGGCTTTGGTTTGCGACTAAATTTCTCTGTTGTGATTCTTCGATTTGACTTTGCCACACAGGTATACGATCCGGCCGGAGACCTTAACGGCAACAAGTTCGTGATTCGTGATTTCCGCTTCTCCGACTTTTTCCGCCAGGTTGATCCAGCCAATCGAAGAACTAACCTCAACATCGGCATAGGTTATCCTTTCTAAAGCTTAGCTATAAGACCTGTACTTTTAGTTCTAATAGCCTGCAAACAAATCCCGTCATGATCTGACGGGGATTTTTGTTTGCAGGCTATGCTAGAGTCTAGTAGTTCAGCAACTCTTCCAGAGCAGCGGCTACCTTTTCCGGGTTAGGCAACATCATCTTCTCCAGCTCCACATTCAAAGGTATAGCTGGCAGGTTAGCAGCACCCAGGGTATAAACTGGTGCGTCTAGCTGCTGGAAGCATTCTTTGGAGATACGTCCCGCCAGTGATTCTGCAAAAGAGTTCATCAGCGGCTCCTCGGTGAGTACCAGTGCCTTGCCGTGACGACGCACAGAAGCGACTACGGCCTCGAAATCCAGCGGATTGAGCGTACGCAGGTCCAGGATCTCAACGCTACCTTTGAATTGCTTGGATGCGGTTTTGGCCCAGTATACGCCCATACCGTAAGTGATCACCGTCATGGAGTTGCCCATGCGGATTTCCTCGTCAGAGGCATACTGCACCACGTTGGCTTTGCCGAGAGGCAGGATGTAATTTTCATCCGGCTCCACGGTCTTGGCGTCTTCGGTGCCGGCTACTTTAGACCAGTACAGACCTTTGTGCTCCAGCATGATCACCGGGTTCGGGTCCAGGAAGGCAGCTTTCATGAGACCTTTCATGTCGGCAGCATTGCTCGGGTACACCACTTTAATACCACGGATAGTCAGCAACGTAGACTCGATGCTGCCGGAGTGGTAAGGACCACCTCCTCCGTAAGCGCCGATCGGCACACGGAGCAGCGACTGTACCGGGAACTTGCCCATCGAGAGGTAGCAGCTCTTAGAAAGCTCTTCCACCAATTGGTTCATACCCGGCCAGATGTAATCGGCAAACTGAATTTCTACAATTGCCTTTGCACCTACGGCTGACATACCTGCGGTAGATCCGACAATGTACGCTTCCTGAATCGGGGTGTTAAACACACGGTTATCGCCGTATTTCTTAGCTAGCAGAGCGGCTTCGCGGAACACACCACCAAGTTCCCCTCCTACGTCTTGCCCATAGAACAAAGCTTCCGGATAGGTGCGGAGAATATCGTCCACGGCATGGAGGGCGGCATCTACCATAATGGCTTTATCGGCTCCCTCCGGTCGACGGTTGCCTTTTTCCTCTGTTACCGGAGTTGGTGCAAACTCGTGCTGGTCGAAGGTGTTAGGATCAGGCACGGGAGCGTCCAGTGCACGCTGGTAATCAGCATTCACAGTTTTTTGAGCTTCCTGTTCGAGCCACTGTACTTCTTCTGACGTAACATCGGAATCCAGCAGCGCCTGACGCAGCTTCGGGATCGGGTCGTTGACGCTATGTTCCTGCAGGTTGCTGCCACGATACCACTCGCGGCGCACACCGGAGGTATGGTGACCCAGTAAAGGCACTTTGGCGTGAACCAGTATCGGTTTACGCACTTCGCGGGCATACTCAAATGCCACCCGCATGCCTTCATAGGACTCCGCAAAGTCAGAGCCATTCACGCGCAGTCGCTCCATCCCTTTGAAGCCGGCTGCATACTCGTAGGCATCCATGGCGCGCATTTCCTTTCCTGTGGCCGAAATACCCAGTCGTTGTCCTGCACAAGGTATACAATTGGCAGATTCTTCAGTACCGCCATCTGGAAAGCCTCGGCCACTTCACCCTCCGTCACAGAGCCGTCTCCCAGGGAGCAAAGCACCACCGGCTTTTCCTCACTATTAGTCAGTCCCTGCGATTCGAAGTAGGCAATGGCGTGTGCCATACCAGTGGCAGGTATAGCCTGCATGCCAGTGGCAGAGCTTTGATGTGGAATGGTCGGAAAGCCTTCGCGACGCAGCGAAGGGTGTCCGTAGTAGGTGCGGCCACCTGAGAACGGATCACCGGCTTTGGCCATCAGCTGCAACATGAGCTCGTAAGGCTGCATGCCTATACCTAACAGCACTGAATCATCGCGATAATAGAGTGAGGCGTAGTCGTAGGGCTTCAGTTGAAAGGCCGTGGCCAATTGTATGGCTTCGTGACCGCGGGATGTGCTGTGCACATACTTACTGCAAATGGCCTTGTTTTCTTCGTAGGTGTCTGCCATTGTCTTGGCAGTTATCATCAGTCGGTAGGCTTTTTTAAGAATGCCCGTGTCAATCTTAAATGCCTCCATCAGTTCTTTTGACATAGGTTGCGCGTAGTTGTTGCCCGAAGTTAAGGAAAAATGTGCTTTTTCTGAAATCCTTACGAATGTTCGGTAGAGCGGGGTTTATTTGGTAGTTTTACGGTTTCCGGACAAAAATACCTGGTGGCAAAGGACATAGGACTTTGGATTTCTGTTCCGGAATTCTGTGATCTTTGTCAGATGACACATTAAAGAAGTAATAAAGATAATATGTTCAGAGAAGAAGTTGAAGCTTTTATGCGCCAGTTCCAGCTAGACCTGGTGCGCGACCTTGAAAACTGTGATGGCGGTGCAACTTTCCAGAAGGATGAGTGGCAACACGAACAGGGCGGTGGCGGCATTTCCCGCATCATCGAAAACGGGAACGTGCTCGAAAAAGGCGGTGTCAACTTCTCTGCTGTGCAGGGCGAGCTCTCTCCACAATTCCTGAAAATGCTGCAGATGCCTGATCCGAAGTTCTTTGCGACGGGCGTTTCGGTGGTAATGCACCCACACAGCCCGATGGTGCCGATCACGCACATGAACGTGCGCTATTTTGAGGCTGGCAACGGTACAGCCTGGTTTGGTGGCGGCATTGACCTCACGCCTATTTATGTGGATGTGAAGCAGGCAAGGGAGTTTCATGAGGCCATGAAAGCCGTGTGTGACAAACACCATCCCTCCTATTATCCGGAGTTCAAGAAATGGGCCGACGACTATTTCTACAACGAGCACCGACAGGAAACCCGCGGTGTGGGCGGTATTTTCTTTGACCGTCTGATGGCTACTGATGAGATCAGCCTGGAGCAACGCTTTGCCTTTGTGCGCGACGTGGCCTATGCTTTTGCGCCATTCTATACCAAGATCATCAACGAGAACCGCGACCTGCCTTATGGCGAGCGTGAAAAGCAGTGGCAATTGATTCGCCGTGGCCGCTACGTAGAGTTTAACCTCGTGTACGATCGTGGTACCAAGTTCGGACTGGCAACCAACGGTCGCATTGAGTCTATCCTGATGAGTTTGCCGCTTCATGCCTCCTGGGTATATAACCACAAGCCGGCACCGGGCGGACCTGAGGAAAAGACCCTGGGTTATCTTAAGAAGGACATCGACTGGATCAACTTAGCCTAAGCATGCTGGAGCAACTGGAGAAGCTGGACCAAGAGCTATTTCTATACCTGAATGAGCAGCAAAGCCCGTTCTGGGACAATGTTATGGTCACGGTTTCAGATAAATACTTCTGGATTCCCTTTTACCTTCTGCTGATTGGCTATATCATCTGGCGCTACAAGCTGCAGAGTATCCCAATGCTGCTGATGGCTGTGGCAGGTATAGGATTGGCCGATTATGTGGCCTCTGGTATTTTCAAACCTTATTTTGCGCGTCTGCGTCCCTGTCACGATCCTGAAATATCAGCCATGGTAAACCTGGTGCGCGGCTGCGGCGGACAATTCGGCTTCCTCTCCTCCCACGCCTCTACTGGCTTTGCGCTGGCGGTTTTCTTTAACCTGACCCTATCCGACCGTTACTTGATCTTCAAGATATTGCTGGTTACATGGGCTGTGATGGTTTCCTATAGCCGCATATACCTGGGTGTGCACTATCCGGGCGATACGCTGGGCGGCGCTCTGGTGGGTACCGGAACAGCCATGTTGGCCGTGGTGGGCTACCGTTTTTGGCTGCGAAAATATACCCGCTTTCAGCACAAACCTTTGGCATAATCCGCTGTTTCTGACGTATTGTTAGAAGAGCTGATTTCCGGACTTGCAACTACGACACTTTTTATACCTGCTTCTGTCACTCATACTCCTGCCTGTGCTACCTTCATGGGCACAGGACAGTTTTGTGCTAAGCGGCCGTGTACTCGACGCCCGTACAGATGAGCCCCTGGCCGGTGCTTCCATCAGTCTGAAGGAGCGCCCTTCTATCGGTACGGTCTCGGAACCGGATGGCAGGTACAGCATGAGTGCCCCGCCAGGCAGTTATACCTTGGTTATCCGTTACATTGGCTACAATAGTCAGGAAATTCAACTTCAGCTCTTTCGAGTCGAATCACTTAATATACGATTGGAGCAGGCCAGCTACAGCACCCGTGAGGTGGAGGTGATCGGGACCCGCCTCAAGCCGATTACCCAGACCGCCACGATGGGTGAACTGGACATCCCGATGACTTCGGTGAAAACGCTGCCGGTGCTGTTCGGAGAGACTGACATCATGAAAACTGTGCAGCTGATGCCGGGGGTGCAGTCGGGTGGCGAAGGCAATACAGGTTTTTATGTGCGGGGCGGAGGAGTTGACCAGAATCTCGTGCAACTCGATCAGGCGGTGGTTTACAACCCTGGACATCTGCTCAATTTCTTTTCTGTCTTCAATAGCGACGCCATCAGCAATGCCACCCTGATCAAAGGCAACATGCCGGCCAGGTATGGCGGGCGCCTGTCGTCGGTACTGGATGTGGAGCTGCGGGAAGGAAGCATGGATAGTTTGCAGGCAGAGGGCGGCATTGGCCTGATCGCTTCCCGGCTGACGGTGCAGGGCCCATTGGTCAAAGACAAGGCCTCGTTCATTTTCTCTGCCCGCCGCACCTACGTGGATGTATTGTTCGGGCCATTTCTGCGAAACACCGAACAAGGTGGGGTGCCTTATTATTTTTATGACTTCAATGGCAAGCTCTCCTATACCTTGTCACCGAAGGACAAGCTCTACCTGAGCGGTTACTATGGCAAGGACGTAGGTTCGCTTACACTCTCTTCCGGCCGCTTTGTGGCCGATTTCCAGTGGGGAAATGCTTCCGCCACTGCCCGTTGGAACCATCAGTTTTCAGGAAAGCACTTTGTAGATGTGACAGGCACATTGAGCAACTACGCATTTGATTTCAATTGGGACTTCGGAGACATTACAACAGCAGTTGAAACCGGGGTACGGGATTATACTTTGAAAACCGATTTTGTGTATACTCCTTCTGTGCGCCATGAGCTGCACTACGGTTTGCACTATACCCACCATACGTTGCGTCCCCGAACCGGCAGTGCGGAAACAGCCGAAGGAGATGTATTCTCTACCGACAGGATCCTTTCCAAAACAGCCCATGAAGCCGCGCTATACCTGTCCGATGATTGGAATGTAACGGATCGGCTCTTGGTGAGCTTAGGTATACGGGGGAGTTACTTTGCGCAGATGGGACCTTTTACTTTCTATACCTTTGATCAGAACGAAAGGCCTATTGATTCAGTGGCATATGCAGCGGGAGAGCGGGTGAAAACGTTCCAGGCCCTGGAGCCACGTGTGTCGGTGCGCTACAGCTTAGGGGCTGATGCTTCCGTTAAAGCAAGCTATGCCCGTTCGGCACAGTACCTGCACCTCGTTTCCAATGCCTATACAACCCTGCCTCTGGACGTATGGGTGCCAAGTTCGGCAATAGTAGAACCACAGCGGGCCACACAGTATGCAGTGGGCTATTTCCAGAGTTTCCGGCAAAATATGTATGAAGGGTCTGTGGAGCTCTATTATAAGACCATGGAAAATCAATTGGAGTACCGTGAGGGTTTTGTGGCGGGGCCTAGTAACCGTGATCTGGAGTATGAATTTGTGCGTGGAAGTGGCGAATCTTATGGCGCAGAGTTTTTCCTGCGCCGGAACTATGGTGATTTGCAAGGCTGGCTGGGCTATACCTTGTCCTGGACCGATCGCACCTTCCCCGCTATCAACCAAGGCCGTACCTTCCCCGCCCGCTTCGACAGGCGGCATGACATCTCGCTGGTGGCTACTTATAAGTACAGTACCCGCTGGACATTTGGTGGCAGCTTCGTCTACGGCACCGGACAAGCCACTACGATGCCCGAGCGGCGCTACCTGATTGAGGGAACAGTCAATTACCAGTACGGTGACCGCAACAGCTTCCGGATGGAGCCTTTTCACCGGCTGGACCTCTCGGCTACGCTGGAAGGAAAGGCGCACCGACGGTTGCAGTCGAGCTGGACCTTCGCGATCTACAATGTGTATGGCCGCCGTAACCCCTTCCTGTATTTTATTGATAGCGAAGGGGCGCCTTACAGTACAGATACTCGGGTGCAGGGAAAGAAAGTCTCACTGATTCCAATTCCACTGCCATCAGCCACCTGGAATTTTAAATGGTAATGCTATGCGAATCAGAAATCTGCTTGCACTCGTCCTGATCACCTTCCTGCTTTCCTGCGAAGAAAGTCTGACCATCGACATACCTGCCGGACAAGAACAACTGGTAGTAGAAGGGCACATTGAACAGGATGCGCCTCCTGTGGTGGTGCTCACGCGCAGTATGCCGGTGTTTGCAGGCTCCTCTCCCGCTGATATCGAAGCCAGTTTCGTGCATGGGGCTCAGGTAGAGGTGTCGATCGCAGGAAAGAGCTATACCTTAAAAGAAGTACCGGCGGCCGCCTTTTGGCCAGGGCTGCGGCGTGTAGTGTCAGAGCAATACGCCATACCTGAGAACCAGCTTACCAGTAATAGCAACTTTATTTTTTATGTTTATACCTCTGATGAGTTGCGGGGCGAAATCGGCAAGAGCTATCAGTTGCGAATCAGTCACGAAGGGCGGGTACTGACCTCTTCGACGACCATACCCCATCTCAACCCCCTGCAGGAACTCTTTCTGCAGCCTCATCCCGACCCAAGGCAGGACAGCTTGTTCACACTCTTCTACCGCTACCGCGACCCTGACACCCTGGGGAACAGCGTCCGCTACTTCACAAAGCGCAACAGCGAACCCTTCTACCCTGGCTACTTTACCTCTGTTTTCAATGATGAGCTGATCAATGGAGTGCAGAACCTGAGTTTCCCGCTTGACCGGGGGGAGCCCCGTGGCCGGGATGTCGATCTGGATACTTATAGCTATTTTGGGAAGGGCGATACGATCACAGTGCGCTGGGCTGCGATCGATCTGGATCACTATCGCTTTTGGTATACCTTAGAAAATGAGCGTAACAACAATGGCAGCCCCATCGGCTCCGCCAATACCACCCGGTCTAACATCAACGGCGGATTAGGTGTTTGGGGCGGTTATGGGGTAACGTACCACCAGATTGTGGTAAAGTAATGACTAAACTTTTTTATTAACTTTTATTCAAGAGCCTCGCTACATACTTGCCGATTATATCAAACTCCAGGTTAACAGTTGTACCCGGCTTCACCTGGTGCAGATTGGTATGTTCGTAGGTATAGGGTATGATCGCAACAGAAAAACGGTCTTCCTGTGAGTTCACTACCGTCAGGCTAATGCCGTTGACAGTGACCGAACCCTTCTCCACCGTCACATTTCCTAGGGAAGAATCATAGCGGAAGGTGAAAACCCAGCTGCCGTTTTGGTCTTCTACGGACTCACATACTGCTACCTGGTCCACGTGGCCCTGCACGATGTGTCCGTCGAAACGACCGTTGGCACTCATGCATCGCTCCAGATTCATCTTGTCACCCACCTGCACGCTGTTCAGGTTTGTTTTTTGCAGCGTCTCGTCTATAGCGGTCACAGTGTAGTTATCGCCCTCTATGTTCACCACTGTCAGGCAAATGCCGTTGTGAGCCACACTCTGGTCGATCTGTAGCTCCTGTGTGAAAGGTGCTGACAGCGTGAAGTGCTTGTTGGTGCCTTCTTCCTGTATGGCCTGCACCTGGCCCATAGCTTCTATTATACCTGTAAACATCTTTCCGGGCTTATTGTCTGAATTCAAAATTAACCATGATTTTGCTGAAAAGCATACTTGCTATACCTAAATCCGCAACAGGCCGAGATTAAATTGCCTTAGTGTTAGGTAACTCTGCCCTCCTATGCTTATTTTCGCATACGGCATCACTATCTGTTCTCAGAAAAAGAATGCCGCTGGCTGAATCAGCTGGCATAGCAAGTGCCAATCATTTGTAACTAGTATTATAGGAAAAGGGAAATGCAGGTAGATTTGTACAAACACAAAGGCATGCGCCGCGCCTTGGTAAAGCAGTTGAGAGACAAAGGTATACGCGATGAACGGGTGTTGGCTGCAATTGAAACAGTACCCCGGCATTTTTTCTTCGAGAAAGCCTTCTTGGAACAAGCCTATCAGGACAAAGCCTTTCCGATAGGCGAAGGACAAACCATTTCGCAGCCTTACACGGTCGCTTTCCAGACGGAGCTGCTGAAACTGAAACCAACCGACAAAGTACTCGAAATCGGGACCGGCTCGGGCTACCAGTGCTGTGTCCTCCTGCAGCTTACGCCTAAAGTTTACACCATCGAGTATAACAAGCCGCTCTATGAGAAGGCGGTAAAGTTCTTCAAGACGTATGGCTTGTTCCCGCACACCTTCCACGGCGACGGTTCACAGGGTTTGCCTGCCCATGCACCATACGACAAGATCATCGTGACGGCCGGAGCGCCCGGTATACCTAAAACATTGGTAAGTCAGCTCACTATTGGTGGTATTCTGGTAATCCCGGTAGGTGGTGAGTCGAGCCAGAAGATGCTGCGCATTACCCGCACCGGCGAAAATGATTTTACGCGGGAAGAATTTGCTGATTTCAAATTTGTGCCCCTTCTGGGCAAATCTGGTTGGGAGGCAGATAATTTATAGCGCTTTAGCCTTAATGCCAGCGAGTGAGGAAGGTTTCAATCTATAATGAGAATTAATCCTTCCGGTGATAGCCTTATAAATTATATACTTGCCACACTACTACCCAAACATTTTGCCCAAATGCCTTTTCGGTCTTTTTGTTTGGACCTTCGTGCCCTATCTTTGCGTCAGAATTTATAGAACAAACATGCGTAAACAGAAAAAAGTAAGCGAATCGTACGTGATTATGACTGAGTTGGTGTTGCCAAACGACACCAATACCCTGCATAACCTGATGGGCGGTAAAATGATGCATTGGATGGACATCGTGTCGGCTATCGCTGCACAGAAGCACTCCAACCGCATCGTGGTTACGGCTTCAGTAGACAACGTGTCATTCGCTGAAAGCATAAAATTGGGCAATGTGGTTACGCTCGAAGCTAAAGTTACCCGTGCCTTCTCTTCATCTATGGAAGTGCACATCGTGGTTTATGCCGAAGACATCCCTTCGGGCAAAAAAGTGATGTCAAACCAGGCCTTCTTCACCTTTGTGGCGGTTGACCAGTCTGGCAAAGCGATCGATGTGCCGGAAGCGATCCCTGAAACCGAGGAAGAGATCAGGCTGTATGACGGTGCTTTACGCCGCCGTCAGTTACGTCTGGTATTGGCTGGTCGTATGAAACCGAGCGAAGCCAATGAATTACGCTCTATCTTTGATCTTAAGGAAGACGCCGAATAATTTATACCTTACTAAATGGCAGCCCTGACACCAGAACAACTGAACGCGGAATTTCTGAAGCATTTCATGCCCGAAACGCTCTACCTGATCGAGCAGGACCAGGTGACTGTTGTCAGTGCGGCTATACCTACTGCTACTGAAGCACCAGTAATTAAACCGGTTCATGAAACTGCCGCTCCCATTCCAGCAAGTCCGGCGACTGTTGCAACCGATACCCCTAAACTTCCGAAAATAGAGACAGCACCTCAGCCAAAGTCTTTTGATCTTATCGGTGAGAACCATAAAGGTCTGATTGTGTTGGTCACACTTCCGGATGCAGCGTTTAGGGTATTACCACAGTCACAGTTTCTGACCAAAATACTGGCAGCTATTGGTTTTGGTCCTTCGGATGTTGCCTTTGTAAATAACGTGTCGGGAGCGATCACGAAGTTCGAAGCGCTGCGCGAAACCACCCAGACAAAGTATATCATCAGTTTTGCCAGCCGCCTTGACACTGACCTTCCGCACGAGAAGTTCACGCTTTACAATCCTGTGCCGGTAGATGGTGTGCCGGTTGTATTCTCACAGTCGCTGGCTGTGTTGGATGGCGATCAGGAGCAGAAAAAGTTGCTGTGGGCGGCGCTGCAGCGAGTGTTTAAAAAGTAGTACCTATTACATAACCATAAAAAGCAAAAGCCTTCCTTGACAGAAGGGCTTTTGCTTTTTATATCAGGTACAGATCCTGGTTTACTGTACCAACGAAGCAATTTTTGCTTCCAACTCCTCTCCTCTCAAACCTTTGGCAATGATCTTCCCTTCTTTATCGAGCAGAATAGTCTGCGGGATGGCATCTACCTGGTAGAGTTGAGCAGCTGAACTTTCCCAACCTTTCAGGTCTGATACCTGCGGCCAGGTCAGTTTGTCATCGGCAATAGCCTTCAGCCACTTGTCCCGCGACTGGTCCAGCGATACGCCAAAGATCTCGAAACCTTTGTCTTTGTACTTGTTGTACATCTTCACCACATTCGGGTTTTCCTTGCGGCATGGTGCACACCAGCTAGCCCAGAAGTCGATCAGCACATACTTGCCCCGCAGTTCAGACAAAGCCATGCTGCCACCTTCAGGTGTTGGCAGTGTGAAATCAGGCGCTACCGAACCCACGGCAGTTGTGCGCATAGCACTCAGGCGATCGTTCAACGTCTTGGTGTATTTAGACTCTGGAATGTGCTGGGTATAGAGTGTCAGCATACTATCCGCAAAAGCAAAATCCAACTGCGGGTTAACCAGGCTGAGTGTTCCGAAAGCAGACACAACAGACTCCGGATGCTTTGCAATGAAATTCTTGATTTCTTTCTGCAAGGCCAGATACTGTTGACGGTAACCTTCTGCTTCTTCCGTCTTGCCTTCAGAAATGGCGCGGTTGAACTGCTCGCTCAGAGCCATTTCCTTCTGGCGGTTTTCATTCACCATTTTGTTAAGACGCTGGAAAAGCTCAGAGTCCTCTGAGTTCTCAAACCTGGCTGTATTGTTCAGGTCGCGGGCATCAGCCTGTACTTTGATATTTTTATTTTCGAGAACCATCATCAGGGCATTTTGCTGATCGAGTCCGAGGCGGTAAAGCGTCGGTTCTTCTACCTGACCCTGAAATGAAAATGTACCATCCTGACTGATGTCAGCCGTATCGCGGGCAATGAATTGCTGTTCTCCCAGTTCAAACAAAAAGATCTGACCAGGTGTGGCATTTTGCAGTTTCCCTTCTATAGTATAGGCGCTGCCGTTGGTTGCTGTCTTGTTGCCCTGGCAGCTGGCCATCAAGGCAGCCGCTGAAGCCAGTACTATATAGTTCTTTAGGTTCATATTTCTATGGGTTTAGATGATCGTACAGCGGTGCACCTGGCAAAATATATCAAGGCCTGGTGTTTCGCGACACGTAATATTATGCATTTAATCCCTCTTGCAGCAATTGGTTGGCCACTTTTGGGTCAGCTTTGCCTTTGGTTTTCTTCATGATCTCTCCCATGAACATACCTACCAGTGATTTCTTACCAGCCTTATACTCCTCCACTTTCTGGGGATTAGCGGCAAGCACCTCTGAAACAATCGCCTTAAGGGAATCAGTATCAGATTCCTGCAGCAGATTCTGCTCCTCGGCCACCTGGTGCGCAGGTATACCTGGGTTCTCCAGCATGTATGGGAATATTTTCTTGGCGGCTACTGAGTGGCTCACCTTGTTCTCATCTACCAGTGCGATGATCTCGGCAATGCTGTACGGCTGCAGCGGGAAGTCCTTGATGTGCAGCTGCAACTCGTTTAGGTATGACTTCACCGGACCGGTTACCCAGTTGGCCGCGCCTTTGTAGTTCTTGGTGTGCTTGCAAAGCTCATCGTAGTATAAGGCTATTTCCTTCGCATCTGTCAAAACACCGGCGTCATACTCCGACAGGCCAAATTCCTCTGTAAAGCGCTTGTACAACTCCTGCGGCAGACTTGGCATGGTCTCCTTGATACGCTCCAACCACTCCTGCTCGATCACCAAAGGTGGCAGGTCCGGCTCAGGGAAGTAACGATAGTCATTAAGCGTTTCCTTGGAACGCATGGCCGTAGTTGAGCCCGTGTTAGCGTCGAAGTTGCGGGTTTCAGAATCAATCTTTCCGCCGTTCTCAATGACCATGATCTGGCGCTCAATTTCGTGCTCGATGGCACGCTGCACGTTGCGGAATGAGTTCATGTTCTTCACTTCTACCTTGGTACCCCAAAGCGGTGAATCTTTCAGCATCACCGAAATGTTGGCATCGCAACGGAGCGAGCCTTCTTCCATGTTGCCGTCGCAGATCTCGAGGTAGCGCACCAAACGACGAATCTCAGTCAGGTAGTTATAAGCTTCCTCGGAATCACGGATGTCCGGCTCTGATACAATTTCAATCAAAGGCACACCAGCACGGTTCAGGTCGATCAGCGTTTCAGTTTCGCCAGGCAGGTGCATGGATTTACCTGCATCTTCCTCCATGTGAATGCGCGTGATACCAATGCGCTTGTCATTGCCTGCGGCATCTTTCACATCCAGGTAGCCCGCTGTGCAAATAGGCGTCTTGTCCTGCGTGATTTGATAGCCTTTTGGAAGGTCTGGGTAGAAGTAGTTTTTACGGGCATAGATGTTGTAGCGGGTGATCTCGCAGTTTGTTGCCAGTCCCATCTTCACGGCCATCTCTACCACGGACTTATTGATGCGTGGCAAAGTACCTGGATGCCCAGTGTGATCACGCTTAGGTTCGTGTTTGGCAGCACGCCATATTCTGTAGAGTCAGACGAGTAGGCCTTACTCTCTGTCAATAGTTGGGCGTGTACTTCCAGACCGATAATCGCCTGGTATTTGTCTCTTATTGCTTTATCCATGATTCTTTATTGGAAAGCTATTTTTTATTTGTCTAAAACGGGATATCTACTAATTAGTAAATGGCTTGTTTCCGGTAACCATCATAAAGATGATATACAAAGCCAGACTATTTATCAATAGTAAGCCCAATAGGTATAGCCATTGCTGTTTCTTGTTTTGTTCTTGCTGCTGAAAGCTCTTTAAAATGTAGTACATCCCAACAGGAGCTATTAACAAACCGATAGCAGCAGGTCCAAAACCAACTATTTCTTTTGCTGGGCTTTTCAGTTGCATATACCTGGTCAGTAAGTTTAGCGGAACTGCTGAGCCCACTGCCCAAAGTATAAAGGTATAAAATGATTTAGCCTTCTCTAAATAGGGCGTTTCTATACCTGCCATTTACTTATTGCAACAGTCCTTTCACTAATTCCTGCGCTTTCGCAGGCACAGCCTGCAAACCAGCAACTTCCTTGCCGCCAGCCGTCGCATAGAAAGGCTGTCCGCCGCCGCCGCCTTTGATCTCTTTGGCAAGCTCACGTACCATCTGGCTGGCGTTCAATTTACGGTCCGAAACCAGGTTGTCTGACAGCATTACCGCGATTTGTGGCTTGCCGTCAATCTCTGCGGCTAACACCAATACCAGATTCTCAACCGCCTGGCGCATGTCGAAAGCCAGTTTTTTCAGGTAGTCAGCTGTGCTTACGTCAACTTTCTCGGCAACAAAGTTTACCCCGTCGATGGACTGCGCTTTCTGCACCAGACTTTCTTTCAGGCTGGTCAGCTGCTTCAGTTCAAATTGCTCGAGTTGCTTCTGCAGGACTTTATTGTCTTCCTGCAGTTTCTGAACGGCTCCAGATATGTTGCTATGCGTACCGAGTACTTCGCGCACGGCATTCAGCTCGTTCAGCTGTTGCTGCATATACTCTTCTGCAGAGCTAGCTGTAGTGGCTTCGATACGACGCACACCAGCAGCCACTGAGCTTTCAGAAATAATTTTGAAGTAGCCAATTTCGCCAGTATTGTAAACGTGCGTACCTCCGCAAAGCTCCACCGAGTGGTCGCGGTCGAAAGCAATCACACGTACAAACTCGCCGTACTTTTCACCAAACAAGGCCATGGCGCCCATTTCTTTGGCCTCGGCGATCGGGATGTTGCGCTGCTCTTCCAACGGAATCGCCTGGCGCACACGCTGGTTCACGATGGTTTCTACTTCACGCAGCTCTTCGTCTGTTACTTTAGAGAAATGCGAAAAGTCAAAACGCAGTATTTTTTCGTTTACTAAAGAGCCTTTTTGCTGTACGTGGTCCCCTAAAACTTTACGTAAGGCAGCATGCAGTAAGTGCGTAGCCGAGTGGTTCTTACGTATCAGGTTGCGACGCTCAAAATCCACCTCGCTTCTGAAAGTGGCATCCACTTGCTGCGGCAATTTAGCTGTGATGTGCAGGATTAGGTCGTTCTCCTTTTTAGTGTCCAGCACCTCGATTTGCTCTGAATCAGAAATCAGGTAACCTGTATCGCCTACCTGTCCACCGCTCTCTGCATAGAAAGGCGTGCGGTCGAGCACAATGTGGTACTCACTTTTATTTTTAGTCTTTACCTGACGGTAGCGAACGATATGAGAGTCCGCCACGTCATGCTCGTAGCCCAGAAATTCCGTCTCCACATCTGGCTGGATGATTACCCAGTCGCTTTGCTCGGAAGCAGAGGCGTTGCGGGAACGGTTTTTCTGCTGCTCCATCTCCACACCAAAACCAGCCTCGTCCACCTTCAGGCCTTTTTCACGGGCTATCAGGCAGTCAGGTCTAGGGGAAAACCGAAGGTGTCATATAGTTCGAAGGCGGTTTTGCCGTCGATAGTATTGTTGTTTTCTTTGAACTTAGCTTCCAAAGCATCAAGACGCTTCAAACCGTTTTCCAAAGTTCGCAGGAAAGCGTTCTCTTCTTCCTCAATCACGCGCTGTACGAATGACAGCTGTGCTTTCAGTTCCGGGAATACGTTTTCCATCTGGTCGGCCAGTACGGCTGCCAATTTGTATAGGAAAGGCTTTTTGAAATCCAGGTAAGTGAAGCCATACCGAACGGCACGACGCAGAATGCGACGAATCACATAACCTGCCTTGTTGTTCGACGGCAATTGACCGTCGGCAATGGTAAAGGCAATGGCACGGATGTGGTCGGACATCACACGGATGGCTATGTCTGTTTTCTCGTTTTCGCCATATACTACACCCGCTTCCTTAGCAATGTATTGAATCAGCGGTTGGAACACGTCGGTATCGTAGTTGGAGCGCTTGCCCTGGATGGCCATACATAAACGCTCGAAGCCCATACCTGTATCCACGTGCTGCGCAGGCAGTTTTACCAGTGAGCCATCAGCCAGACGATTGAACTCCATGAATACGTTGTTCCAGATCTCCACCACTTGCGGATGGTCGGCGTTCACCAAAGTCTTGCCGTCCACCTGCGCACGCTCTTCATCGGTACGCAAGTCCACGTGTATCTCCGAACACGGACCGCAGGGACCTGTGTCGCCCATCTCCCAGAAGTTGTCCTTCTTGTTGCCCATCAGGATGCGGTCTTCCGCAATCATAGACTTCCAGATGTCAAATGCTTCCTGGTCCATCGGCAGGTTCTCGGAGTCATCGCCCTGAAACACGGATACATACAGCCTGTCTTTTGGCAGCTGGTATACCTCTGTCAAAAGCTCCCATGACCAGGCCAAGGCTTCTTTCTTGAAATAGTCTCCGAATGACCAGTTGCCCAGCATTTCGAACATGGTGTGGTGATAGGTGTCGTAGCCTACTTCCTCGAGGTCGTTGTGCTTGCCCGATACGCGCAGACACTTTTGGGTGTCAGCGATGCGCTTAGAGGGGGCTGGTTTATTGCCCAGGAAGTAATCCTTGAAGGGCGCCATACCTGAGTTGATAAACATCAGGGTGGGGTCGTCTTTTACTACAAGGGGGGCTGACGACACAATCTGGTGCTGTCGCTGCGCGAAGAAGTCAAGAAACTTTTGTCTAATCTCAGCTGAGTTCATCTATGATTATTAAGCCTTTAGATACAATGTGCTATACTTCTTGTTTAATAACAAAAAATATAGAATTTTTGCCTTATAGAAACAGCCCTTTCGGGCAATGCTTACACGGGCCTGCATTAGGGCAAAAGTAGCAATTTTAGCCGTAATTCAGTGTGCTATACCCGAAAATTAGTGCTGTAGCCCTGTACCTTGAAACCGACACTATGCCTTATAAAGAAAAAGAAATCGAAAAGCAGTACTACACCATCGGTGAGGTAGCTGCCCTATTTGACGTTGCCCCCTCGCTTATCCGCTTCTGGGAGACTGAGTTTGACCAGCTTAAGCCCAAGAAGAACAAGAAAGGCAACCGCCAATATACCGCTAAAGACATTGAAGAACTACGTTCAGTTTACCATCTGGTGAAAGAGCGTGGCTTTACGATACAAGGCGCTAAGGAAGTGCTGAAGAACAAATCGGTGCAGACAAAGGACAAGATCGAGATCATTAATTCGCTTGAGAAAGTGCGTTCTTTCTTAGTGGGAATCAAGGAACAGCTGAACACCAAAAGCTAAGCCTGCGTACCTTGGTGCATGTCACAGGAAGCTCAATTTGAAGTTGCCTTTCGTTTTTGCCTTACGTCGGCGACCAGCTGACGAAGGTGCTGGTGAGCTATTGCGGCTCTGCCAAAGCTGTGTTTGACACGCCTGTTGCCAAGCTGATGAAGGTGCCGGGCGTGGGCGAACGTGTAGCGAAAAGTATTCGTGACAATGGCCGTCATGCTTTACTGGAGGCGGATGAAGTGCTGAAAAAAGCAGCTGACAGAAGTGTTCAGCTCCTCTTCTATACCTCGCCACATTATCCCAATCGGCTCAAGCAATTACCTGACGCGCCTCCCCTTCTCTACTTCAGAGGAAATACTGACTTAAACCATCGCCGTATCATCAGTATAGTAGGCACCCGTAAACCAACCAGTTACGGGCAGTCGGTAACGGAGCGGATAGTTGAAGAGCTGAAACCTTACAAGGTGACGATCGTCAGTGGTCTGGCCTACGGCATCGATATTGCCGCGCACAGGGCTGCGCTGCAGGCAGGCTTGCCAACGATTGGCGTCATGGCCTCCGGACCTGATACAATCTACCCCGGGGTACATAAAAAGTATGCCGAGAAGATGTTGGAGCAAGGTGGCGTGATTACCGAGAACACGTTTGGCACCAAGCCTGACGCCCCCCGCTTCCCGGCCCGCAACCGCATTATCGCCGGTATGTCCGACTGCACCATCGTGATCGAGGCAGCTTTCAAAAGCGGTACCCTGATCACCGCCGACATAGCCCACAGCTACGACAAGGAGGTAATGGCCGTGCCGGGTAACATTAATTCCCCGATGTCAGAGGGTACGAACTGGCTGATCAAGTCACACAAAGCAGCTGTGCTCACCTCCACACAAGACCTGATCGAGTTGCTCAACTGGGATGTGGAAGACAAACTGGCCTCTAAACGAGCCGCCGCTATACCTGCGCTTGATCCGGCTGACTTTACTCCTGAGGAGATGCAGGTGCTGCAAGTGCTGATTCAATCCGGCGAAGAGCAAATGGATAATTTAGGTTGGAAGTCGCAAGTGCCTGTCAACCAACTGGCGTCGGTCTTGTTATCACTTGAATTTAAAGGAATGGTAAAAGCGATGCCAGGAAAACGATTTGCGCTGATTCGTTGACGATTGTTAATGCCAACGATTTAAACTAATTGTCATCTTGTAAAGATCTTGGTGGCGACTAGCAAATGCTATAGTTATTTGCTGCCAGTATTCCTTCTGAATGATAAATGGTTTGACAAACATCCTGAACTCCTGAAATCTTAAACTCTCTAATTCCCTTGCTTCTCTACAACAATCAATTCCTTCCAGTGCAAGACTTGAAACTCCCCATCCATAACCGGGCTTTTCAGTACAATGACGGTTTCTTTGAAACGGTCATGGTCGTGGACGGTAATTTGCGATTTTGGCGGGACCATCAGGCTCGTATGCGGGAAGCCGCTGAGGCGTTACAACTAGCTATACCTGACTGTTTCTGGAGTGGCGAACTTGAAGAGAATCTATTGTATCTCGCAAGACAGCATAACTCTTTTAAGATAGGGCGTTTGAAGTTAAAAGTCTGGCGGTCAGGAGGTGGTTTGTATACCCCGCAGACAAATGAGATCGAATGGCTGGCGACTGCAGAGCCAACGCAAGCCATACCTGAAGCAGGTCTAACAATCGGTATTTGCCAGGGCGTACGTACCTGCTACTCCTCCCTCTCCCATTTCAAAGGCCCGCATGCACCGCTTTATGTGCTGGCAGGTATAGAAAAACGAAATAAAGGTTTTGATGACATGCTGCTGTTGGATGCGCAGGGCATTTGGCGGAATTGATTTCTTCAAACCTGTTCTGGCTGAACGATAAAGGTGATTTGTATACACCCGCCCTGGAAACGGGCTGTGTGAACGGAATTCTGCGTAGAAACATTCTGCGTTGGAGTCAGCAGCAAGGTATAGCGGTACGGGAAGTACTGGCCAAACCGGAAGAGTTGCTGCAAGCAGAAGCTGTATTTGCAGCGAATGTGACAGGTATACGAGGTATAGAATACCTGGATGAGAACAGCTTGAAAGTAAACAGTGAATGGCTGCAAAGCTTTAAAAATGGTCTAGTGCTATCAGTTGGGTGATGTAAATAGTATACTTCATCTAGTAGTTCATTAAATCAGCGCGTAACACTCTCTTATGACAAATAAACCAATACATATCGGCCTCCTGGGCTTTGGAATGGCCGGGCGGGTTTTTCATGCGCCCATTATATCGGTTGTAGAAGGTATAAAGCTCAGGAAAATAAAAGCAAACCGTCCCGAAAGCATTGCCCTGGCCAACAGGCTTTACCCTGATGCTGAAGTTGTACCTGAAACAGGTAGTGTCCTGGAGGATGAAACTGTTGATCTGGTGATCGTCGCTACCACCAACGACACACATTACAACCTGGCCAAAGCAGCATTAGAGGCCGGTAAGCATGTAGTGGTTGAGAAGCCTTTTACTGTTACATCGGAGGAGGCGAGTGAGCTGATTGAACTGGCACAACAAAAAGGAAAATTGCTGACCGTTTACCAGAATCGTCGCTGGGACAGTGATTTCAAAACAGTAAAAAAACTAATTGATGGCCAGTTGCTGGGGCGACTGGTGGAGTACGAAGCACACTTTGATCGCTTCCGGCCTATACCTGCTTCCGAGACCTGGAAAGAAGAAGAGAAACCGGGTACAGGTATTTTGTATGACCTAGGATCACACCTGATCGATCAGGCACTGGTGCTGTTTGGTTTGCCTGAGGCACTCTACGCCGACCTGCGGACTCAGCGCAGTGGCGGGCAAATAATTGATAGTTTCGACCTGACACTCTATTATGCCAATGGCTTGAAAGCTATACTTAAAGCAGGTATGTTGGTAAAGCAGCCTGGGCCTCGCTTTATCCTTTCGGGAGACAAAGGTTCTTTTGTGAAGTATGGCCTGGATGTGCAGGAAGCAGCATTAAAGGCGGGGCTCGCTCCTGCAGGTACAGACTGGGGAGCTGAGCCTGAAGAGATCTGGGGAAGACTGGACACTGAACTCAAAGGGCAGCACCTTGTCGGGAAAATCCAGAGTGAACAAGGTGACTATCGCGACTACTACGAAAATGTACGGGATGCTATCCTGGGTATAACAGAACTGGAGGTGAAGCCTGAGCAGGCGCTGAATACTATCCGGGTGGTTGAACTGGCCATGCAAAGCAGCTCCGAAAAGCGCATGCTCCCCTTCAAGCGATAGCCTATCTTAAGCAATCGTGTATAGCATATGAACCTTTACCGTATTCTGTAGTATATTTGTAGCTACAAACATTAAGGCTTACAACATGGAATCATTAAAAGGGAAAAGCGCCCTGATCACAGGCGCTGGTAAAGGTATAGGTCGGGCAATTGCGATTGCGCTGGCTCAGGAAGGTGTAAACGTGGGCTTGCTGGCACGCACTACTACTCAATTAGAAGAAGTTGCAGCAGAAGTGAAGAAGCTAGGTGTTAAAGCTTCCGTTGCTACTGCCGACGTGACCGATATATACTCAGTAAACGAAGCGGTGAAGGCGATTGGTGCTGAACTTGGCCCGATCGATATCCTGATCAACAATGCGGGTACGGCTAAGTTTGGCAAGTTCCTGGAGCTGGACCCGGCTGACTGGGAGAACATTATCCGTGTGAACCTGATGGGGGTTTATTACGTGACCCGGGCCGTGCTGCCGGAAATGATCGAGCGCAGACCGGTGACATCATCAACATTTCTTCTACGGCTGGTCAGAGAGGAGCTCCGGTAACAAGTGCCTACAGTGCCTCTAAATTCGCTCTCATCGGCTTGTCGGAGTCGCTGATGCAGGAAGTGCGCAAGCATAACATCCGGGTGAGTACCCTCACGCCAAGCACAGTGGCAACAGAGCTGGCTATCGAACTTAAGCTGACTGACGGTAACCCGGAGCGCGTGATGCAGCCCGAGGATTTTGCCGAACTGATCGTGGCGCAGCTGAAACTTAACCGCCGCGTGTTTATCAAAGAGGCCGGTATCTGGTCAACAAATCCATAATAATGAAGGCCCGAAGTTTAGCTTCGGGCCTTTTGCTTTATATCGCTACATGTTAACCTGTTATACCGCAACAGGTGCCTTTATGCCGGGGTGCGACACGTAGTTCTCCAGTTTGAAGTCCTCGAACTTAAAGTCGAAGATATCCTTTACATCCGGATTCAGGCGCATGGTCGGCAGTGGGTATGGCTCACGGGTAAGTTGCAACTGTGCCTGCTCCAGGTGGTTCAGGTATAGGTGCGTGTCGCCGCCTGTCCAGATGAACTCGCCCGGTTCCAGCCCTGTCACTTGCGCCATCATCAGCACCAGTAAAGCATAAGAGGCAATGTTAAACGGCACGCCCAGGAAAACATCGGCAGAGCGCTGGTACAGTTGGCAGCTCAGTTTGCCTTCTGCTACATAAAACTGATAGAAGGCGTGGCAAGGTGGTAGCTTCATGTTCTCAATCTCCGCCACGTTCCAGGCACTTACAATGATACGACGGGAATCCGGGTTGTTTTTCAACTGATTAACCACCTGCGTGATCTGATCGATATGGCGGCCGTCCGGTGTGGGCCAGCTGCGCCACTGCGATCCGTATACCGGACCCAGGTCGCCGTTTGCATCCGCCCATTCATCCCAGATTGTGACCCCATTTTCCTTTAAATAGGAAATGTTGGTATCCCCTTTCAGGAACCACAGCAATTCGTGGATGATCGACTTGAGGTGCACCTTTTTGGTTGTTACCAGCGGAAAGCCCTCCGCCAGATCAAAACGCATCTGGTAACCAAACACACTCAGCGTACCGGTGCCGGTACGGTCTTCTTTCTTCACCCCCTTGTCGAGGATATGCTGCATCAGGTCCAGGTACTGTTTCATAAGGTATAGCGCTGTTTTGTAGTTCCGAACCCTAAATATAGCGCAAAAATAATCCGGCAAAAAACCTGTCGCCTGTTTTATCAAAACATTTGCCCAATGCCACTCACCTTCCTTTTTTATGTCAAAATCCTTTTAATACTTCACTATATTGCTCCATCTTTCAACCCAAGCAGGTTGATACTCGAATAAGAAAGACCGCTGGGCAAATTAAAATCGAATGGAAATTCCTTTATTATCTGACGTCGTTATTATTCTGGGATTGGCCGTGGTGGTGATTCTGCTCTTTCAGCGCTTCAGGCTGCCGACAATCCTGGGTTTCCTGATGACGGGTGTGATTGCCGGACCACACGGCCTCAACCTGATTGCAGATGTACATGACATTGAGATTCTGGCCGAGATCGGTGTAATTCTGCTTCTCTTTATCATCGGGATGGAGTTTTCGCTACGCAACCTGGCCCTGATCAAGCGGACTGTCTTACTGGGAGGCGCTACCCAGGTCCTCGTTACGATTTTGCTGGTTGGCCTCGTTCTGATGATGTTCAACTTCACAGCAGCCGAAGGTTTCTTTGTCGGTTTCCTGTTTGCTCTAAGCAGTACGGCCATTGTGCTCAAGCTATTGCAGGACAAAGGCGAGATCAACAGTCCACATGGAAAGGTGGTGCTGGGCATTCTGATCTTTCAGGATATTGTGGTAGTGCCCATGATGCTGGTGGCGCCTCTGATGGCGGGCGGCTCTGAAAACATTGTGGTTGAATTACTGCTTATGGTGCTTAAGGGCGCTTTTGTGATTGTGTTCGTTTTGATCAGTGCCCGATACCTGGTACCCAAGCTGCTGTTTATCGTTGCCCAGACCAAGAGCAAGGAGCTTTTCATCCTCAGCATTGTGGTGATTTGTTTTGCGGTGGCCTGGCTGACGCAGAGTCTTGGCTTGTCGCTGGCGCTGGGGGCGTTTATGGCAGGTTTGATTATTTCAGAGTCGGAGTATAGCCACCAGGCCACAAGTAACATTCTTCCTTTCCGGGAAATCTTCACCAGTTTCTTTTTCGTGTCGATCGGTATGCTGCTCGACTTTGCATTCATGCTGCAACACCTGCCGCTGATCCTGCTACTGACTGTCTGCACCTTTATACTGAAAGGTGTAATCGCAGCTATGGCCGCCCGAATATTACAGTACCCGTTGCGTACGTCCATACTGGTTGGTCTTTCGCTTTTTCAGGTGGGTGAGTTTGCGTTTATTCTCTCCAAAACAGGTATAAACAGTGGTCTGCTCTCTCAGGAGGTATACCAGTATTTCCTCTCTGTTTCGCTGCTGACTATGGCGATCACCCCTTTTGTGATCGGTTCTTTTCACACTATTGCCAATAAGCTGAGTGCCCGCTGGGTACCTGTCAATAACCAGATACCCAATGCTCCAGTCAATGCCGATGCGTCAGATGATATGCACCATCTGGAAGACCACATTGTGATCATCGGGTATGGGATAAACGGACGCAATGTGGCCAAAGCGGCACGCCATGCCAGCATACCTTACGTGATTGTGGAGCTTAATGCTGTAACTGTAAAAGAAGAACGCCTGCGGGGGGAGCCCATACTCTACGGTGACGCCGTGCACGGTGTCATCTTATCGCATATCAATATACACAAGGCCCGTGTGGTGGTGATCGCAATATCCGACCCTGAAGCGACTAAACGAATTATTTCCAGCATCAGAGAAGTGAGCGACAAAGTGCATATCATTGTCAGAACCCGCTTCGTGCAGGAGATGGAGGAGAACTTCCGGCTGGGAGCCGATGAGGTGATACCTGAGGAGTTTGAAACTTCTATCGAGATTTTTACCCGCGTGCTTTCCAAATACCTGATGCCACGTGATGAGATTGCCAACTTTACTTACAGCATCCGGGCCGATAATTATGATATGCTGCGCAGCCTGACAGGCAGCAAAACCAATGCGGGAAATATATCAACTGACCTGCCAGATATTGAAGTAGCCAGTCTGCGGATCTATACCAAGGAAGACTCGCTGGTAGGTAAAACCCTTATTGATGCCGATGTGCGCAATCGCTTTGGAATCACGGTGGTAGGTATAAAGCGGGATGGCGATACGTTACTGGAGATCAATGCCCATACAAAACTGAAACGCGGAGACGTGGTCTATGTGGTAGGCAAGCCGTCTGATGTGATGCGATTCAATAATTTCGTACGGGCTGATTAAGTCTGAAAAAGAAAACCCCGCTCTCTGGTATGGGGCCGTTAAGTTCTAGCAAGTTCTCCCCTTGAGGGGGGCGCAGAGGCTGCGGATGCATCGTAGTTAAGTTTGCTAATGGCAATTCAGCACCGAATTTACACTCCTATAATTTCCTCACGGGGACAATTACGGACATAACTTAACAGCCTACGCTCGCTGGCGTGGTCTCATATTAAGGCTGCGCAGCAGTAGGCAGTCGCTTGACAATTTCCTGCACCAGACTTCTCACTTTGCCGTAGCTAGCATCAAAATTCTTCACGGCGCCTTCCGTCCAGCCCCGCCAGAGCAGCTGTTTCGATTTCGGGTCGATCACATCAACAATCAGCGTGCCCTGCTTAAAGAGATCTACAGCGCGGTAGCCGGGCAGCTCTGCATTGCCATAGCTATACCTGTAGCCAGACATATAGGCATAGCTGTACCCAAATCCAGGGCCATACAGTTCCGGCTTGTCCATCGCATCCGGTACCGATACACTCACATCATAAGCTACTAACATATCCGGATTCACAGTGGTTTTGGTATAGCCCTTACGCTGCAGTTCTTCCTCTACCGACTGCAGCAGGTGCTTGTGCAGATCCGCATCAAAGCCCTGTCCATAAGTCGGCTGAGCAGACGGTGTGGTTGGTACCAGGCATAGGTGCTTTTTTTACTTAATACGCCTTCTGATGAACTGATCGTGCTGGTGTTGTCAATGCCGGAAGTGGCCACGCAGGAACTGAAAAAGAGCGCGCACAGAAAGAGATATAATGCTGAGTTCAGTTTATTTTTCATGCTTTTCATAGTAGATGCTGGTGTCTGGAGGGCAAAGGCAGCAGGCTCTTCTCCTCCCCTCCTTACGCAAGCTCATTTTTAAGGGTGACAATTATCATCGCTTGCTTTCAAATTTATATATTCTTTTGCGAATAAATAAATATGCCGGCACGAAATAAGAGGCATTTCAAACCGAGCATAAGACCAGCCGTAAGTTAAGCGATACGCTCAAGGCTTAAGATCAAAAATAAGGAACCCATGAATCAACCCCAATTGAAGTACACCTCAGCTGAAGAAGCACTTTCTGTTATCAAGTCAGGCGATCGCGTGTTTGTGCATGGCAGTGCAGCCACACCACAGTACCTGCTGCACAAACTGGCTGAGCGCGCAGATGAACTGCGTAACGTGGAGCTAGTGAGTATATCTACTTTTGGTGACATGCCCTGTGCCGAAGAGCGATGCAGCGATGCCTTCTACATAAACTCCCTGTTTGTGTCGGCCAATGTGCGGGAGGCTGTAAACAGTGGCCGCGGCGACTATGTACCAATCTTCCTGAGTGAGATTCCTAACCTGTTCCGCTCAGGTATTATGCCGCTGGATGTAGCCATCGTGCACGTGTCGCCACCCGACCGCCATGGTTTCTGCTCCCTGGGTGTTTCCGTTGACATCGCCCGCCAGGCTGTCATCAGTGCGCAGCATGTCATCGCGCAGGTAAACCCGCAAATGCCCCGTACCCATGGCGACGCCTGATCAACATCCGCCGCTTCGACGCACTGGTGGAGGTGAACGAGCCGCTGCCGGAAGTCGACTATGGTCAGCGCATCACCCAGACGGAGGAGACCATCGGCCGTTACATTGCCGAACTGGTAGAAGATGGTGCCACCCTGCAAATGGGAATAGCGCAATACCTGATGCTACACTCAACAGCCTGACGAATCACAAAGGTCTGGGCATTCATACAGAGATGTTCTCCAATGGTATACTGCCGCTGGTAGAGCAGGGAATTATCACTAACGAATTCAAGAAGAAGCATCCGGGAAGAATTGCGACCGGCTTTATTGTCGGCAACCGCAAATTGTATGATTTTGTAGATGACAATCCACTGATCACCATGCTGAGCTCTGACTATGTGAATGATGTGACCGTCATTCGCTCTAATCCAAAAGTTACGGCCATTAACAGCGCGATTGAGATCGACCTGACCGGCCAGGTGGTTTCCGACTCCATTGGCACCTACCAGTTTTCAGGTATAGGCGGACAGATGGACTTTATCCGGGGAGCAGCCCTCTCCAAAGGCGGAAAGCCTATCATTGCTCTGCCATCTGTCACCAATAAAGGAATTTCGCGGATCACGCCTTATATTAACCAGGGTGCCGGCGTAGTGACCACTCGTGCGCACGTGCATTATGTGGTGACAGAATATGGGGTTGCTTACCTTTATGGCAAGAACCTGCGTCAGCGGGCCAAAGCCTTGATCGGAATCGCGCATCCCGATCACCGTGCACGGCTTGAAGAAGAGGCTTTCAAGCGATTCAAAAACTTATAGTCAGGGTGATAAACTTTAGCTTTAAGTTTGCGTGTATGGGAAGGTTACTATACATACTTTATGGACATTTCAATCTCCCCTTCCCATATACCTTCCCCTCGTCCGGAGTGGGTCGTACGATTTGCCCGCATCGGCCTGATCGCTAAAGGAATCGTGTACTGTCTCGTCGGTGCACTGGCTTTTATGGCGGCCTTCGAACTAGGCGGACAGACAGAACAGGCGCCGGCAAGACCGGCGTGTTTCAGTTTATCCTGGAGCAGCCTTATGGGCAGGTGCTGCTTGCTATTGTGGTGGCGGGCATGCTCTGCTATACCCTGTGGCGACTTATACAGGCCATTCGCGACACGGAAGATAAGGGCAAGGATGCCAAAGGTATAGGCAAACGTATAGGCTATGCTTTCAGCGGATTAGTTTATGGGGCACTTGCCTTTACTGCAGCTCAGTTGCTGCTGGGCAACGGCGGCGGAAGCAATGGAACAGATTCACGGCAGACTCTTGCCCGCGAATTACTGGCGCAACCTTTTGGGCAGTGGTTACTGGGAGCTGTGGCTGTCGGCACGATGATTATGGGGCTTTACCAGTTTTACAGGGCCTATTCCGGCAAGTATATGAATAAAGTGCAATCGGAACAGCTGAAACCGGAGGTTCGCACCTCTCTCGTCCGTGCCGGTCTGGTGGGTTACATTGCCCGCGGAATTGTCTGGCTGATCATTGGGTACTTGTTGCTGCGGGCTGCCATTAAGGCTAATTTCCGTGAGGCTGGCAGCAGTTCGCAAGCTTTTCAGTTTCTGGAGGAGGCTTCGTATGGCTCTTACCTGTTGGGTGTTCTGGCCCTGGGACTTATCTGCTACGGCGTATTCATGTTTGTGCGGGCCAAGTGTGAGGTGATCAGCACAAAGGGATAGCCGGGTTTACTTAGGAACCTGCAGGAGGTCATGTTCCTGTAGCGCCATTTCCACACAGTCCCTGGCCTTGGTTTTGCACCATGATCATCAGGCCACAAATATAAAGATGAGCAGAAGAACGCATATATCGTAAACTCCCATAAAGCTGTTGTACTGGTTGATCAGTTAATCACGAAGGCTTATTGTGAGCTGCCTGGAATCATTCGTAAATGTTCTTGCCTGCATAGGTGCGCCTGTTTTAATTGAACAATACTCCAACCGGAGTTTAAATTTAAGCTGCACCAGACGAGGCAGTTATTACCTTATCATCTAAAGTACTGAACCATGGCTGATTATAATATTATTTTGAAATGTTAATCAGGTGGTACAGTTAAACCAAAATTGAACCGGATTCTGTTAACAGGGTATAACTTTTCAGTTATATTTGACTCAAATTTTGCAATTATCCCACTACCTGATGACAAACGGTTCTTTTAAGATATTTATACTAGATGACGATGTATGGTACAGCGAATTGCTGGAATACCACCTTTCGCTCAATCCAGACTACGAAATCTATAAATTTCACTCAGCAAATGAATGCCTTGCCAGTATGCACCTGCGCCCAAATGTAGTGACGCTGGACTACTCGCTGCCTGACAAAAATGGATCAGAGGTACTCAGACGCATAAAAGAGCAAAACCCGGATGTGCAGGTTGTGGTGATTTCGGGTCAGGAAGATGTGGCCACAGCTGTGGACCTGCTCAAGCTGGGTGCCTACGACTACATTGTAAAAGACGAAGACACGCCAGAACGCCTTTGGAACACGATCAATAAGATCCGGGAAAATGTGTCGCTGCGTGAAGAGATTGACCACCTGAAAGAAGAGATTGGCCAGAAATACGATTTCGGCAAAGTGATCATTGGCAACAGTGATGCTATTAAGAAGGTGTTTAACCTGATGGACAAAGCCTCTAAAACCAATATCACTGTGTCGGTGCATGGTGAGACGGGTACAGGTAAGGAGCTTGTTGCAAAGGCTATACACTATAACAGCACCCGCAAAAAAGCCCCCTATGTGGCAGTAAACGTAGCGGCTATACCTCGTGAACTGATCGAAAGTGAGCTGTTCGGCCACGAAAAGGGAGCCTTTACCGGCGCCGTGTCACGCCGTCTTGGTAAGTTTGAAGAAGCAAACAAAGGCACTATTTTTCTGGACGAGATTGGGGAACTTGACATTAGTTTGCAGGCCAAATTGCTGCGCGTGCTTCAGGAAAAGGAAATCACACGCGTAGGAGGAAATGCTGTCGTGCCGGTTGATGTCCGCATCATTGTAGCGACGCATAAAAACCTTGCTGAAGAAGTTAAGAAAGGACGTTTCAGAGAAGATTTGTATTACCGTTTGCTAGGTCTTCCGATTCAATTGCCGCCATTGCGTGAGCGGGGTAGCGACATACTGGTTCTGGCAAAATTCTTCATTGATGCCTTTGCCAAAGAGAATGGTCTTGGGCGTAAGCACTTGTCGCCAGATGCGCAGCAGAAACTTCTCTCCTATGCTTTCCCGGGTAACGTACGCGAACTGAAGGCGCTGGTGGAACTGGCTGTCGTACTGGCTGACGAAGACACCATACAGGAGCAGGACATTAACTTCTCTGCCAGCCATACCGATAAGGACTTTCTGGCTGAAGAGCGTAGCCTCAAGGAATATACAACCGCCATCATTCAGCGATTCCTGGACAGGTATGACTACAATGTGCTACTGGTAGCTGATAAGCTGGACATTGGGAAGTCAACGATCTATCGGATGATACAGAGCAATGAACTTATCGTGAAGTAAGGTAAAGAAGTGGTCAAAAAGCAACCTTTTGAGGGTGCTGCTTTCCAAAAATCATATCTGGTTTAGTGCGTAGGTAACGTTATCGTGAAGATAGTTCCTTTGTCTACTTCACTTTCAACGCTGATATGACCGCCCATTAGCCTGATCTGTTGGTTCACGATGTAGAGTCCCAGTCCGTTTCCTTCTGCTACTTTTGGAGCAAACCGGCGATGCATCTGAAACAGTTCCTTGCCTATGCTAGTGAGATCCATGCCAATCCCATTGTCTTTTACAATGATAGTAATCACCGCATCGTGCAAAAAAGCTTTCACGCTTAGCATAGTGGGGCGATCCAGGCTGCGGTACTTCAGGGCATTGGAGATCAGATTGCGAATGATGCTGTTGAAATAAGCCTTGATGGTATGAATCTGGAGGTTGTCCGCTATTTCCAGATCTACACTTGCATTGGCCTGGCGGATTTCTTCCTGAAAGAAATTGACGATACGCTTGATGGTTTTGTTGACGTCTACCTCTTCCTTGCTTTCCTTACCCGTCGACTGCAGTGCAATCAGTTCATTAAGATCGCGCAACATTACGTCAACTGACTCAACAGTGTGCAGTAAATAGCGCTTTACCTGCTTTTCTTTATTCTCTGGCAGGTTGCCTTGCAGGAGCCGTGCAAAACCCAGGGCATTGGCGACCGGCTTTCGCATGTCATGGGCCAGTATTTTACGAAATATCTCCAGTTCGTCGTTGTGTTCTTTCAGGAGAGCTGTGTATTTCTCTAGCTCTATCTCCTTCTGCTTCTTTTCTGTAATGTCTTTAGCGATGCCAAAGATGGCCAGAATTCGCGTGTCGTTTTTGAGCGGAAAGTTTGTGACGTCCAGGTATTTGATGCCGTTTTCCGTTACAATGGAAGTTTCGTAGCGTTGCGGCTTGTCTTCCTTTGAATCCTGGAAACGTTCCTGCGTAAAGGCCTTCATGCTTTCTTCGATGAGTGGCTCAAAACTTTGCCCGATTAACTCCTCCCGATCATACCCCGTGATGCGACATACCTCCTCATTCACCATCATGAATTTCCCCTCCAGATCCAGCAGGAAGATGGCATCCGGGTGGTTAAGAAAGAGCGTCTGGTTAAGTTTTTCGAACTGATACAGTTCAAATTCTTTGTTTATATCCATTGGTAAAGGGATACCTGGTGTAGTCACATGGGCTCGTTATTTAATGTACGGCTGCTATCATGAATCGACGTGTTTTGTATGTTTATCTCATCAAGTTTTTTGTCTGTCAGCGGTTCTTTAATACCATGCATCCATCAGCTATATTTTGGTGTCTCAAGCTGAAGTTAGAAATTCAGTTATTCTGTTGAAGAGTACCCTCCTTAATGTAGCTGATTTGTATTTGGTGCATGTTATACTGTATGCTTTATACGATGGTGTTCCGTCAGTAACATAGGCCGTGCCGGAGCGGGGCTTGACATAGACCTACTGCAAAGCCTGAGGATACATTAGTTAAGCTGAACAGCTATAGCAATCAGTATGGTAGTAGAGTGGTTATGAGACAGGCTTTAAAATAATCCATAATGTGTTAAATTATATCCTCACATCGATTGTTACTCCACTGAAAAGCGATAATTTGCGAATAAATCCGCCTCTTCTTTTACACGGGTTTTATTGATTGCATGATGGAAACTTCATATGAGCTGCAGGAATTGCAACAGGAGCTCGAAAAAGAAAGAAAAGCCCGGCAGGAAGCTGAAACAAGAGCTCAAACCTTAGCCTGCGAGTTAGAGTCACTCCGTTCTCGTCCGTCAGATACTACAGCAGAGCTTGTGCAAAATGTTATGCACATGGTGCCGAGCATTGTCTATATCTACGATCTCGACCAGAACAAAAGCATCTACCTGAACAACTGTATTAAAACGATCCTGGGGTATACCCAACAGGAGTTGGATGCTATGGATGGGCACTTCTTTATGTCCGTCGTGCAGGAAGCTGACAAGCCCCTCCTGCTGCAGCATACTTCCGGCATGTTGAGTGCCAAGGATGGTGAAATACGTGAGATCTCCTATAGTGTTCATGCCAGCGACGGGTCAAGCAGAATTCTCTTTTGTCGGGAAGCAGTGTTTAAGCGCAGTGCCGATGGCAAAGTAAGCCAGATCATTGGATCAGCCGAGGATATCACCAAACTGCGCCAGAAGAACCAGGAATTAGCCCATCAGAAAGAGTTTTATGAAGCCATTCTGAATAACCTTCCTTCGGATGTGGCAGTGTATGATAACCAGCTGCGCTACATTTTCGTGAACCCTGCTGCCGTGTCAGACCCTCATCTGCGGGAATGGATCATCAACAAAACGAATGAAGAGTACTGCGCCTATCGCAATGTGCCGCTGCATCGTATCGAAACACGGGGTAAACATTTACTTAAGACGATGGAGGAGCGCCGGCAGGTGGCCTTCGAGGAAAAGCTTGTCGATAAACAGGGCAATGCGAGTTACCACATTCGTAAGCTAAACCCTGTACTCGATGAGCAAGGCGAAATAAAAATCATAATTGGCCACGGACTCAATATTACTGACCTGCATCATGCACAGCAGGAAATCAAATCCAGCGAGACCAAGATCAGGGCTATTCTGGATGCCATACCCGACCTGATGTTTATAATAGACAAACAGGGAGTGTACCTGGAGATGCATAACGAACACTCCCAGTACGAGGTGATGGAGGCATCTGATGTGATAGGCAAAACACTCTTCGATATGCTGCCTGCTCCTCTGAGTCAGAAGAGCTTCGAACTGCTACAGGATGTGCTTGTAACCGGGCAGATGCACTCTATAAATTACGAGTTGAAGTCGCGCTACTATGAGGGCCGCATCGTGAAATACAATGATGAGCAGGTACTCACCATTGTGCGGGATGTGACTGAGGAACGCAAGGCTGCAATTGAAGTAAAGGAAAAAAATGACTTTATCAGACTGGTACTTGACACCAGTCCGACCCTGATATATGTAAAGGACGGCGAAGGCAATTTCAAACTCGTAAACCAGGAGTGTGCTGCTCTGTTTGGTCTGAATCCGGAGGATCTACTGAATCAAAATACGCATGACCTGCACCATGTACCGCAAGAGATACAGCACTATGACCATGTAGATCAAGTTGTGATACAGACAGGCCAGGAGTTGCGTGTGCAGGACAGCTATACCTTGCCTGATGGTCGTGTGGAGTGGTTTAATACCATCAAGAAGCCACTGACAACTAATAATGGAGAAGTGCATGTGCTCGGCATCTCCACTAACATAACAGAGCAGTATAACGCCAACAAAAAGCTGGAGGAAAGCGAGGAACTTCACAGACTGCTTTCTGAAAATTCCCGTGACCTGGTTTGCCTGCATGATGCGGCAGGTACTTATCTGTATGTGTCAAATGCCGTAGAGGAAATGTTAGGCTACAAATCTGCTGAGTTACTCGGTTTATCTGCCTACCAGATTATTCACCCGGATGACGCAGAAAAGGTGCAGACCATGGGACATCGGGTTGCTCTGGAGGAGAAACACGACACCACAGTACAGCATCGCAAAATGCACCGTGATGGCTATTATATTTGGGTAGAAACGAGCATCAAGCCCATTACAGATAGTGATGGGAACGTGATCAAAATACAGTCCTCGTCGCGTGATATTACTGAGCGTCGCCTGGCAGAAGAGGCGCTCAAGAAGAGCGAAAAGAAATACCGTGACCTGATCAAATACAGCCAGGCCTATATGTGTACGCACGATATGCAGGGCGTTATCCTGTCTGTCAATCCTTACCTGGTAGAAATGCTTGGCTATAAAGAAGAAGAAGTGGTCGGCAAAGAACTGAAACAATTCTTTCCGTTGCTACACCGCCAGTACTTCCCGCAATATCTGAAGCAATTCGAGGACAATACAGCTGTGAAAGGCATCCTGTGCATACTGCGCAAAGACAAAGAAGAGCGCTTCCTCAATTACCAGAACTACAAGGTGAGTGAAGATGGGCAGGAGCCCTATGTGATCGGTATCGCCCAAGACGTGACTGACCGAATCCAGACAGAGCGTGAGCTCAAGAGCGCCAAGGAAGCTGCTGAGGAGTCTGCACGGGTGAAAGAGAATTTCCTTGCCAACATGAGTCATGAGATCCGAACGCCGCTCAACGGTATACTGGGTATGAGCGGACTGTTGCACAAGACACAGCTGGATGAAACGCAGCTTAATTACCTCAAAATCATTAATCAGTCGGCGGACAACCTGTTGGTAGTGATCAATGACATACTGGATGTGGCCAAAATAGAGGCTGGCAAACTGGAGCTGGAGTCCATTCCGTTCAGGATTGAAGAGACCGTGCAGGCTGCTTATCATACATTGAAGTACAAGGCCGAAGAAAAGGACATAGCACTTCAGCTTGGCGCACTGGATTTACCACAGACGTTACTGCAGGGTGACCCGTACCGCCTGAACCAGATTCTGCTCAACCTTTTGAACAATGCCATCAAGTTTACAGAGGAAGGCAGCGTGACTTTGCACGCCAAAACACTGGAAGAAACGGCTTCTACCCTCACGATTGAGTTTGCAGTCGAGGATACAGGTATAGCGTGCCAGCCGATAAAAAGGACCTGATTTTCGAAGGCTTCACGCAAGCCTACTCCAGCATCACGCGTAAGTACGGCGGCACCGGACTGGGACTTAGCATCTGCAAAAACCTGGTAGAACGACAAGGGGGTGATATCTGGGTAGAAGACAATCCGGAAGGTGGCAGTATCTTCCACTTTATGATCACTTATCCGAAAAGTGAAGTGGACCAGCTGCCGGAGGATGAAACAGTTGATATTGACTTTGGCAGTCTGGGTGCCGTGAAAGTGCTGCTGGCAGAGGACAATGAAGTAAACGTCTTCCTGGCACAGGCGATCATGGAGGAATGGGGTTTCCAACTGGATGTGGCTGTCAACGGCCTCGAAGCAGTGGAAATGGTACAACAATCAGAGTATGACATCATCCTGATGGATATTCAGATGCCGGAGCTAAGCGGAATAGATGCCACCCTACAGATCAGAGCCATGGCCGACGAGCAGAAGGCAGGTATACCTATCATTGCACTAACTGCCAATGCCCTGAAAGGTGACGCCGAAAAGTACCTGAGCGCAGGTATGAATGATTACCTGTCGAAACCATTTGAAGCAGAGGTGCTTTATACAAAGATTGCCAGCCTGCTTCCTGAAAAGAGAAAAAGCGATCAGGTAGGAGTTGCGGCTATAGCAACGCAGCAGGAAGAAACAGCGCCGGCTGAACCGCTCTACAGTATGGAGGTCATCCAGAAAATGTCTCACAACAACGAGGCGTTCATGAACCGCGCCCGCCAGCTATTTGCAGATACCATTCCTGTCACGGTACAGGATATGCACAAAGCAATGGAGCAGGAAGACTGGAAGATGGTGAGTGCACTGGCTCACAAGGTAAAGTCCACGATCGATACCATGAAGATCGAGTCTTTGAAAGAAGTGGTGCGCTTTGTGGAGGCAAATGCCAAACAAGAGACCAATCTGGTTGAAGTTCGGGCAGGTGTTTCTAAGATCCGGGAGGTGATGCTGAAGGTTGTGGATGCTATCAGTGCCGAGATAAGCTCTTAATCAAACGTATTGTTTTATTCACAGCCTGCCCTGGCAGCCTTTTGTGCTGCTAGGGCAGGCTTTTTTGTAAAGTTTTAGCGGTAACCTCCGTAAGCCCTACTGACAGCTATACCTATATTTAATATATGTCCTCTACCCTATCTACGCCCTCCATACCTGATCTGAAAGATATCACAGCGCTGCGGCACCAGCTGCACCAGCACCCTGAACTTTCCGGATTTGAATTTGAGACAAGCCATACTTTGCGTGGTTTCCTGCAACGCTACCAACCCGATGAAGTAATTACAGATTTAGGAGGCAACGGCTTTGCACTGATTTTTAATGGAAAGAAACCGGATGCCGGACCTACTGTACTCTTCAGGCTGAGTTGGACGCCCTGCCCATTCTAGAGCAGAACCAACTGCCTTATACTTCTATTCAGAAAGGCGTTAGTCACAAATGCGGGCACGACGGACACATGGCTATTTTAGCAGGACTTGCGAGTCTGTTGCACCAGCACCCACTGGACAAAGGAAGGGTGGTCTTGCTGTTTCAGCCGGCAGAGGAAAACGGAGCAGGTGCCTGGGCTGTACTGCATACCCCTGCTTTTCAGGAAATAGCACCTGACTATGTGTTTGCGCTGCATAACATGCCAGGCAAGCCTATGGGTCAGGTAATACTGCGGCCTGACATATTCGCTGCGGCTTCTGTGGGACTCAAGGTGCATTTACATGGAAAAGAGTCGCATGCTGCGGAGCCTGATAACGGTCTGAACCCGGGAGAAGGTATGAGTGAACTGATACAGGCTTTCAATTCCCTGGTGCGTGATCCGCATTCCTTCCAGGACCTGACTTTGCTCACTGTCGTGCATGCCCGGCTGGGTGAAGTTGCATTCGGCACCAACCCGGGATTTGCAACAGTAATGGCCACGCTTCGGGCCTTTGAACAGGAAGACCTGAACAGGCTAAAATCCCTTGCAATAGAATTAGTTAAGCTGGTGTCTTTCAAGTATGGATTAAGGTATGACCTGGAGTGGGTGGAGGAGTTTCCTGCTACCCGCAATAGTACGGAGGCAGTTGAACTGGTAGATCAGGCTGCCCGTTATCTGAGTATGGAGGCCAAGCAGGCAGCACAACCTGTACGCTGGTCCGAAGATTTTGGACACTTTACAAACAGGTATTGCGGTGCTCTTTTCGGATTGGGATCTGGTACGGACCAACCACAGCTACACCACGCTGATTATGATTTCCCTGATGAACTTATACCTGCTGGTGCTTCCCTGTTTTACCGCATCGCAGCTTCCCTCCTAAACGATTAGTCATTTCATGTTCTATAGTTCCTATATCGAAATAAGTCGCTCAGCGCTGGCGCATAACATAGCATTTCTTAAAGCTCAACTCAAGCCGGGCGTTCGCTTTTCCTCTGTCATTAAAGGCAATGCCTACGGGCACGGTATTGAGGAGTTCGGGCAGCTGGCCTATACCTGTGGAGTTGACCATTTTTCAGTTTTTAGCGCTGATGAGGCCTATCGTCTTCAGCAGGTGCTGCCCCACACGGCTACCATCCTGATCATGGGCTATATTGATGACGAGGAGATAAACTGGGCTATCACGCACAATATTGAATTTTATGTGTTTTCCCTGGACAGGCTGGAACAGGCTGGCAAGGCAGCCAGGGCTTTGCAGAAACCTGCCAGGATCCACCTCGATCTGGAGACAGGTATGAACCGCATCGGATTAAACACGGATGATCTGGAGCGTGCTGCTGACATTATTCTGAAGCAGCCTGATGCATTCGAGGTAGTTGGCGTATCCACACATTATGCAGGAGCCGAAAGCAGCGAAAACGATGACCGGGTAAAAGCCCAGCTGCAACGCTATCACATGGCGGTACGCATGCTGCAGCAGAAAGGACTCACCATCCGAACACTGCACACAGCCTGTTCAGCTGCCGTGATGGCCTATCCCGAGACTCACCTGGACATGGTGCGGGTAGGCATTATGCAATATGGTTTCTGGC
>NZ_AKIS01000010.1:0-13956 GCF_000277005.1 Pontibacter sp. BAB1700
TTCACCTGCGTGGCTCCGACTGGCGACGGCACCAGCACCAACTCGACTTCAAGTATAACCAGGTGGTGCTGCATGTGGTATGGGAAGCTGACGAGGCGGTAAAACGTACTGATGGCACTTTTATACCTACGCTCGAACTGAAAGACCGCGTAAATACTGCCCTGCTGCAAACCTATGAGCAACTGCGGCGGGCACCCTTTGCTATACCTTGCGCCGGCTTTTGGCCACAGGTGCCTGACATCACCAAAACCATGATGCTGGGGCGTGCCCTTACAGAGCGACTGGAGCTAAAAGGGGAGGAGGTGCTGCAGGTATACCATCAGCTTGGCAATGACTGGGAAGCCACCGCTTTTCAGGTGCTGTGCAAGGCCTTTGGCTTTAAGATCAATCAGGATCCTTTTGAGCGGCTGGCCCGGGCACTGCCGATGCAGGTGGTGCGCAAGCATCAGCACGACTTGTTCCAACTGGAGGCACTGCTGTTCGGGCAAGCTGGTTTTTTGGAGGAACCAACAGACGAATACAGCACCACGCTTGCCAAAGAGCATACCTACCTGAGCCGTAAGTATAACCTGCAGGAGCAGGCGATGCAGCGGCACCACTGGAACTTCCTGCGCATGCGGCCTGCCAATTTCCCGACCGTGCGATTGGCGCAACTCGCTGCACTGCTTCATAAATACAAAAGTCTGTTTTCCACGATCATTCGCACCGAGGGCGTCAGGAACTACGATGCACTGTGGCAGGCGCCGGTATCAGCTTATTGGCAAAAACATTATACCTTTGGAGCGGAGTCAAAGGCGGTGCAGGTGCAACTGGGCAAATCGAGTGCGCAGAATTTGACCATCAATGTGGCAGCACCCTTGTTGGCAGCCTACACCGTGCATACAGATCAGCTCGAGCACCTCGACAAAGCGGTGGACCTGCTTGAAAAAGTGAAAGAAGCCAGCAACCGTATCACACGGCAGTATGAGGAGCTGGGCTGGAAAGCTGCTTCCGCCGCTGATAACCAGGCTGCCCTCGGACTCTACAAACGCTACTGCCAGCCAGTCAACTGCCTGCGCTGCGCCATTGGCAACAAGATTATGAAGCAAAATCTACCAACTACGTGAGTATACTGATTTACGGCCTGAACCTGCTGGTGCTGGCTGGGCTAGTTTGGTGGCTCTGGAAACAGAACTGGAACACCGGATTGCGTCCTTATTTTTTCCCGACGCTTCTGCTTAAGCTTGCCTGCGGGCTGCTGATTGGGGTATTGAGTTTTTATGTATTCGACAAAGGCGATACACAACTCTATTACAAGCGTGCCCTTATGATGACCGACCTGGCGCAAGAGCAAGGCATAGGCATTTACCTGCAATACCTGTTCTTTAATGATCCTACGGGTACACCGCTACAGGAGCTGCAAAAGCCTTTCTATGAGAGTGCCTGGAACATGCCCCGGCTGCTTAGCATGCCCATGCTGCTGACCAATAACAATTACTACCTCAGTTCGCTATACCTGTCGCTGTTTAGCTTTGCCGGGTTGTGGTTTTTTGTTAATGCGCTGGCCCGGTATTTCCCAACAACAGCTATACCTGCCGTCGTAGCTTTTCTGGTATTTCCATCTGTGGTTTACTGGTCTTCGGGTGTACTGAAAGAGAGTGTGCTGATGGGTGGGATGGGACTGCTGCTGGGCAGTAGCCTATACCTGCTGTTCGGAAAGCTGAAGCGCAAACCCGTGCTGTACCTATTGCTGGCGGGGCTTGGCCTATACCTGATCTGGCTTGTGAAATACTTTGTGGCGGTGGCCCTTGCGCTGACAGTGGCTTTAGCGCTGCTTCTTAAACTGATTTTCTACAACCCGAAACTGGCACATATCCACTGGCTTATGAAGGGACTTGTCTTGCTCGTGTTGTTCTCAGGTATAGCCTGGCTCGGTACGCAATTGAATCCCAATCTAAACCTGGAGACCCTTCCGGATGTGGTTTATGGCAATTACCAGGTCAGTTTGCTGGCCTCGCAGGGCAAACCCCGTATCGACTTCCCTTTCCTGGAGCCAACTTACCTGAGCTTTGCGCTACACTCCCAGCTGGCTTTTATTGGTATGCTGTTCCGGCCTTTTATCTGGGAGGTATACAATGTGCGCACCTTTGCAGCGGCTCTGGAAAATACCCTGTTGCTAGTGCTGGCCTTCGGCTTCCTGCGCGACCTGTTTGAGTCGGGACGTGTAAAGTGGCGCTATGGCTACCTGCTTACGGCGGTGCTCGTTTATGTATTTGTGATGGGCGTATTGCTGGCGTACAGTATGCCGAATCTGGGCACACTCAACAGGTATAGAGTAGTCGTGCTGCCCTTTGTGGTATACCTGCTGCTGCTCTGTAAAACCAATAGCGAGCTGCTCCGCTACCTGCTGCCTGTTCGTCAGCCGCAGCATGAAGAAGACGAGCCTGCACAAATCGCTGCAGATTAGCACTAATCTTCGTACCTTTGCACCTTATTTGAAATAGGCTATGCAAAATCCGGTAATTATACTTGGTGCCCAAAAACTGGGTACGGCAGCTCTCGATATATTCAACAGCAACAATGTGGTCGTGTATTGCTTCCTCGACGACAGCAAGGACCTGCAGCAGCAGGAACTCAACAATGTGTCGGTGATGAGCAGCACAGAAGACAGCGAGTTCCTGAAACTGATCGGCAAAAAATGCGACGTGTTTGTGGCCGTAGAGGATTCCGCCGCCCGCAAAGGTCTCATCAAAATGCTCAAAGATGAGTACAAGGTAGTACCTGTCAACGCCATCCATAAATTCAGCGCAGTATCAGAATTTGCCTGGCTGGGCCATGGTAACATGATCGGAGCAGGAGCTATTGTAAACAACAATGCCAAAGTAGGCAACTACAACGTGATCGAGTCGCGTGCGCTGGTTGATACCAAAGCCGAGATCGGTGACAATGTGCAAATCGGTGCAGGTGCTGTCATCAATTCCGAGGTAATCATTGAAGACGGTGCTTTTATTGGCACAGGCGCTGTAATCGTTTCTGGTGTGAAGATCGGCAAGAACGCCCGCGTAGGTGCCGGCTCTGTGGTAGTAGCCAACGTGCCTGCCAAAGCCACCGTGTTTGGTAACCCAGCCGCGCCGGTTAAGTAAACTTTTTTGCCGGCATCTGCTGTTGCAAAACTGACATAGGTCATTTTTAGGTATAGCAGCAGGTTTTACCTTTGCTTTTAAATCTTTGAATGAGTGAATTCGTGATGGAGTAATTGGGAAGTATAATCCTGTTAATCTTTCCTGAAAATCCTTGGGGTAGGGGTCCTATATAAAGATTCAGACAATCAACAATCAATTTTAACACTTAGCTGAAACTAAGCAGTTATGAACAAACCATACAGCATATTACTGTACTACTGCTACACACCGATAGCAGATCCTGAGGCGTTCCGGGAGGAGCACCATTTACTTTGCCTCGAGCTGAACCTGCTCGGCCGTATCATCATTTCCAAAGAGGGCCTCAACGGCACCGTGTCTGGTCTGAAAGAAGACTGCGACAAGTATATGGAGATCGTGAAAGCCGACCCACGCTTCGCTAAGGTGGACTTTAAGGTAGACGAGTCAGACAAGCACGCATTTGCCAAGTTGCACGTGCGCACCAAAGCTGAGATCGTTCACTCCGGTCTCCTGTACATCGACCCGAATGTGCGCACAGGCATACACCTGGAGCCGAAGGAGTTCAAGGAAATGAAAGACCGCGACGACGTGGTAGTGATGGACATGCGCTCGGATTACGAGTACAGCGTGGGCCGTTTCAAAAACGCCGTTACCTTGGACATTGAGAACTTCCGTGAGTTTCCGGAAAAGATCGACGCCTTGAAAGAAGAACTGAAAGGCAAGAAAATCCTGACCTACTGCACAGGCGGTATCAAGTGCGAAAAAGCCAGTGCCTTCTTACTGGAGCAAGGTTTTGAAGACGTGTATCAGCTACATGGCGGTATCATCAAGTACGGCAAAGAGGCCGGCGGCGAAGACTTCGAGGGCAAGTGCTATGTGTTCGATAACCGCGTTGCCGTGGATGTGAACTCTGTGAACCCTACGGTGATCTCCAAATGCCACGTATGTGGCACCGTGGAAGACCGCATGGTAAACTGCGCCAACCCGGTGTGCAACCTGCACGTGCCGATCTGTGAGAAGTGTGGCTGGGAACTGGAAGGCGCCTGTTCCACTGAGTGCAAAGAGCACCCGGAAAAGCGGCCGTACGACGGCACAGGCTACTACCAAAAGAACCTGAATGGCTACAATCCATTAAAAGGATTCAACCGTCGCAAGACTTCTATCGTATCTAAGTAAGTATTCTCTAAAGCTCAGAAAAGCGTGCGCCCTACAGCCACGCTTTTCTTTGTTTCTAACGTAACCAATCCTATGGCAATTCCAGAATCAGAACTGATCATCAATAAGAACGGCACTATTTATCACCTCAACCTGCAGCCAGAACATATTTCAGACACCATCATTACGGTTGGTGACCCTGATCGTGTGCCTATGGTGAGTAAGTATTTTGACGAGATAGAGGTGCAGATTACCAAACGGGAGTTTGTAACGCATACTGGTTACTATAAGGGCAAGCGTATTACGGTCATCTCGACAGGTATGGGAACGGATAACATCGATATTCTGATGAATGAACTGGATGCACTGGTGAACATCGATTTTCAATCACGTGAGCCGAACGAGGAGAAGATTTCTCTGAAGATCGTACGTATCGGCACTTCTGGTTCGTTGCAGTCTGATATCCCGCTGGGTAGTCACCTGGCCTCGCACCACGGTATCGGTCTGGACTCGCTGATGGAATTCTACCCGCTGGAGCAGGACGAAAATGAGCAAAGTATTACCAAAGCGCTGCAGGAGCAATTAGGTGTGGGTTTCCGTCCATACTGCGTAAATGGCTCCAAAAGCTTGATCGACAAGATTGCATTTGATATGATTCCTGGAAACACGCTAACTTGCCGGCTTCTACGCCCCGCAGGGACGCGTGCTGCGTGGCGGATTGCGCAATCCTGACCTGCTGAAGGTCTACCAGGATTTCAAGGTATGCGACTTCCGTATCACCAACTTCGAAATGGAGACGGCCGGCTATTATGCCATGGGCCGTCTGTTGGGCCACGAAATGTTATCGCTCAACGCCATCGTGGCTAACCGCATTTCGCAGGAGTTCGCTACCAACGCCGAAGAAGTGATTGACAGCCTGATTGTCAAGGTGCTGGATAGGATTTAAGGAGTTAGTGATTGATTAGTTTAGTGAATGAGTGATTAGCATTTGTAGGGACAGGTTGCGACCTGTCCGAATAGTACACGCTATACCTTTTACAATCACTCTCCAATTAATTTGACCATAAGTTTTTTGTAACTGGCTAGAGCTAGTGCGGAAATCATTGCCGTGCTTATTGATAAAAGCGAGTCTGTGACTCACGTAAACCAAAACAGCCCGCAGCGGAGTCTTATCTTCGTGTGCGGGCTGTTATGCTTTTGAATTGTTTCGCCTACAGGTATAGCTGCAAATCGGTTGAGTAAGTTGTCGTACCATTAGCTGTTCTCAATCTTAAGGATAGATTTTAACGGCAGAAACGTTCCCGATTTCAATAGCACAAACTTGTCGTCATAGCACCAAACGGTAGTTTCCACTTTCTTTACATCGCCATCCTCCGTGCAGAAGGTAATGATCGCTTTGTTACGGTAGGCGTTGCCTAAAATAGTGGCGCGGTTGGCCTCGTAGTTGCGTATACTGCGGGCCGTGGGGTCCTTCAGCACATCCTCCTGGCCGAAGTGGAGCATCGGAATGCGCTCCTTCTCAATTAGACTGGCTCTCTTCTCGGTCCTCTTCATAGTCGTAAAATTTAAGTGTTGGCAGGTGTATAACCACAAAACATGCCACACTAATATTTTGGTTCTAGGAAGGAGGCGATTTTAATAGCCTAATGCTATACCTACAGCTTCTGCAAAAACGCCATGGTATCTACACCATCTGCATAATCCCATGGCATTGGGCATTGGGCATCGCCAAAAGGTATAGAGCCCTCTAGCCAGCTGTGGGCAGATACCACGCATTGGGTTTTATCCTTTACGGCAGCCAGTTTGTGGCGCAGGTCAGGCAGGGACGTGAAAGTCTCGTAAAACAGCACCGAGATAGGCGATACCAAGTTCTCGCTAGGCTGAATCAATAGGAAACCGTTGTCGAAGTGCGGTACGCGGTTAACCAACAAAATCGACTTGTTATAGTCGTAGTTGTTCTGGTACTTGTGGTGGTCCAGAATGGTTTTATGGTGCTCATTAGCTTCGTACAGTTTGTCGAAGGTATAGCCTACCGGTACGTATACCTTGGAGACGTTACGGCAGCCCAGCCCATAGTACTGGAAAATATCGTTGCCCAGGGCATGTAGCTCTTCGGTCTCTTCGTAGCCTGTCAGCACGCCGATGCTGGTGCGGTTCTTCCGGATGATGTGCGGGCGCTTGGCAAAATAGTATTCAAAGTAGCGGGCCGTATTATCGGAGCCAGTCGCAATAATAGCATCAGCTTCCTTGAGCATGTCCACGAACTCGAACTGGTTGGCAAAAGCAGGTTCTATACCTACCAGCATGCTGGCGAGGCGGCGCATTAGCACATCGTCATCCGAACTCAGCTTAGCCAGCAGGAAGTGCCCGCTCAGCAGCACCGACATAAAATCGTGGAAACCGACCATCGGAATATTGCCGGCCATGACGACGCCAACCTTTTTCGGTGTAACCTGTTTGAGGTGGTAAGGGTAAAGCCATTCACGGAGGTATTGCTCATTGAGCAGGGTGATTACACCCTGAAGAGCGGCAGAAACGCTGGCCTCGTCGAACCAAGGGTTTTTAGCTTGTGCAACAAAAGACAGGGCCTTGCGCTCATCAGGCGTCATATCCTGCAGTTGCTTCCCCAACTTCACGAAAGCTTCGATTCTGTTCTCTAATGTCATGGCAAACCGCTGTGTTAAAATTTATTTGATACGGATACTTAATGTTCCTAATTTTGTTCGGTAAATAAAGCGATACAAAAGTACTAAAAATATACAGGAGATACGATTATGGCGATAATGATCACTGATGAATGTATAAACTGTGGCGCCTGCGAACCAGAATGTCCGAACACTGCCATATACGAAGGCGGAGCGGAATGGACCTGGGGCGGTGGCACGGAGCTCAAAGAAGTAGAGATCGATGGTGGTGAGATCATCCCCGGCGATGCGGCACAGCCTCCTATTTCGGACGAGTTCTATTACATTGTATCAGATAAGTGTACAGAGTGCATGGGCTTCCACGAGGAACCTCAGTGTGCCGCTGTCTGCCCGGTGGACTGCTGCGTCGACGACCCAGACTACCGCGAGACAGAAGAAGAGCTATTGGCGAAAAAAGACTGGCTGCACCAGGCCAGCTAGGTATAGCCAACACCAACAGCACAAAAAACCTGTCTTTCACGGCAGGTTTTTTTATTTCATCTTTACAAGCTATACCTATGGAAGAGCAACTACATCAGGATAAAACGTTCGAAAAAATCACATACCCAGGCAAAGCCATCAAAGGGCGTGAGTTCGAGGACTGTGTGTTCAAAAACTGCGATTTCTCTAACAGTGATTTCTCCAACAATCGCTTTACTGACTGCCAGTTTATAGGCTGTAACCTGGCCATGCTGAAGCTGAGCAACTCAACGCTGAACAACGTCACGTTCAAAGAGTGCAAGCTCACAGGCATCAACTTCAACGAGTGCGAGGAGTTTCTGTTTACGGTTGGTTTTGAGAGTTGCCTGATGGACTATACCTCTTTTCTGCGCCGAAAAATGCCCAAGACCCACTTTATCGATTGCTCTCTCAAAAATGCGGTATTCGAGCAAGCCAATTTAACCAAGGCCAGGTTTGATAACGCAGATTTAGCGGGTGCCATGTTTGAGCGAACTAACCTTAACGAAGCTGATCTGGTCACAGCCTACAACTACATGATCGATCCCGAAGTCAATAACATCAAGAAGGCAAAGTTCTCACAAAGTGGTCTGATTGGTTTACTGACCAGGTATGATATCCGGGTTGAGTAGGGTGTGGAGAAAGCCCTCTATGTTGTTATATAAGAATTAAAGTATATCACTGTCATTGCGAACTTTCGTGAGGAACCTGGATTCTTGAAGTGGTAGGAATCTTTCAGATTTATCCCGATGGCCGAAAAGTCATAAAAGGATTAAATCGGCAAAATCAGGTATAGCACACAACAATCCACAATTAGCAATCAACAATTAACGTAAAATCCCTAATTTTGCCTTTTAGCGCTATTAGCAGAAAAAACTAGTTTACGATGTCGATTTCAACGAAATATAATCCCAGAGAAGTAGAAGAGAAGTGGTACAGCAGCTGGATGCAGCGCGGCTTCTTCCGTTCTACGCCTAACCCGAAAAAGGAACCTTACACCATCGTGATTCCGCCGCCAAACGTAACGGGCGTACTACACATGGGCCACATGCTCAACAACACGATTCAGGATGTGCTGATTCGTCGTGCGCGCATGAAGGGTAAGGAGGCTTGCTGGGTACCGGGCACTGACCACGCATCTATCGCCACTGAGGCTAAAGTGGTGGCTATGCTCAAGGAAAAAGGCATTAATAAAGCAGACCTGACCCGCGAGGAGTTTCTGAAGTATGCTTGGGAGTGGAAAGAGAAATACGGCGGCATCATTCTGGAGCAGCTGAAAAAACTGGGCGCCTCCTGCGACTGGGACCGTACCCGCTTCACAATGGAAGACGACATGAGCGCGGCCGTAATCGAAGTGTTTGTGGACCTGTACCGCAAAGGCCAGATCTACCGTGGTGTGCGCATGGTAAACTGGGACCCGCAGGGAAAGACAGCTCTTTCAGACGAAGAAGTGGTGCCAAAAGATACCATGGCCAAGATGTATCACCTGAACTACGAAGTAGTGGGTGCTGCAGAGCCGACCTATATCACCGTTGCGACTTCACGTCCGGAAACCATTATGGCAGACGTGGCCGTGGCTGTGAACCCAAATGACGAGCGCTATACCCACCTGCACGGCAAGTCTGTGCGTATTCCTTTGCTGGGAAAAGAGATTCCGGTGATTCTGGATGAGTACGTGTCGATTGAGTTCGGTACGGGTGCCTTGAAGGTAACTCCTGCGCATGATCTGAACGACTACGAACTGGGCCAGAAGCACCAGCTGCCGACCATCGACATCCTGAATGATGACGGTACGCTGAACGAAAAGGCGCAGCTATACGTGGGGCAGGACCGTTTCGCGGCCCGTCGCAACATCGTAAAGGACCTGCAGGAAGCTGGTTTGCTGGTGAAGATAGAAGAGTATGCGAGCGTACTGCAGACTTCTGAGCGTACAGGTGCTGTAATTGAGCCGCGCTTGTCGATGCAGTGGTGGTGCAAAATGGACAAAATGGCCAAGCCGGCCCTCGATGCTGTGATGAATGATGAGATTCGTCTGCACCCGCCGAAGTTCAAGAACATGTACCGCTCCTGGATGGAGAACGTACACGACTGGTGTATTTCACGTCAACTGTGGTGGGGACAGCAGATCCCTGCTTACTACCTGCCGGATGGCTCGTTTGTAGTGGCAACTTCAGCTGAAGAGGCGCTTGAACTGGCACGCAAGCAGAGCGGCAACGACAACCTGCAAGCTGAAGACCTGCGTCAGGACGAGGACGTGCTGGATACCTGGTTCTCTTCCTGGCTGTGGCCAATCTCGGTGTTCGACGGATTTAAAGATCCGGATAACAAGGACATCCTCTACTACTATCCGACCAACGATCTGGTAACAGCTCCGGAGATTCTCTTCTTCTGGGTAGCCCGTATGATCATGGCCGGATTTGAGTTCCGCAATGAGCCGCCGTTCCGCAATGTATACCTGACCGGTATCGTGCGTGATACGCAGGGTCGTAAGATGTCGAAGCAGTTAGGCAACTCGCCAGATCCGCTCGACCTGATCGACCAGTACGGCGCTGATGGTGTACGTGCCGGTATGTTGTTCAGCTCACCAGCTGGCAATGACCTGCTGTTCGATGAGAAACTAGTGGAGCAGGGACGTAACTTCAGCAACAAAATCTGGAACGCATACCGTTTGATCAAAGGCTGGGAAGTGGACGAAAACCTGCCATGCCCGAACGAAACGGCCATGGCTTGGTTCGACTCCCGCTTCAACGAGGCATTCGTACAGATCGAGGATCACTTCACGAAGTTCCGTATTTCGGACGCCCTGCTGGCGGTTTACAAACTGGTATGGGACGACTTCTGCTCGAGCTACCTCGAAATGATCAAGCCTGCCTACCAGCAGCCGATCGACAAGCAGACGCTGGATACAACCATTGTATACCTGGAGAAGGTGCTGAAAGTGCTGCATCCGTTTATGCCGTTTATTACAGAGGAGATCTGGCACGACCTGAAAGAGCGTAAAGAGAAGGAATACCTGATCGTTTCTGCCTGGCCGAAGCAGGACAAGTTTGATAAACAGCTCAACGAGAAAATGGAGAGCGTGCTTAAAATCGTGGCTGCTATCCGCAACATCCGCAACTCGAAGAACATATCGCCTAACAAGTCGCTTGATCTGGCCATTAAAGTGATGAACCAGGATGGCTACGAGGACTTCATCAGCATCATCCGCAAGCTGGCGAACATAAACGAAATTTCGCTCGTGCAGGAGAACGTAGAAGGCGCCATCAGCTTCGTAGAGGCTGGCGACGAGTTCTTCATCCCAATGGAGGGCAATATTGACGTGGAAGCTGAGCGGGAACGTCTGCAGAAGGAGCTGGAGTACACCAGAGGCTTCCTCAACTCAGTTGTGAAGAAGTTGAGCAACGAGCGTTTCGTAAGCGGTGCCCCGGAAGCGGTAATCGCCAACGAGCGCAAGAAGCAAGCCGATGCCGAAGCCAAGATTCACGCCATTGAGCAGAGCCTGGCCTCACTTTAAGGTATAAGCTTTGATAAATATGGCAGCGGCCGTTCTCGTGAGGGAACGGCCGCTGTTGTTTACTCCTTACTCAACCCTACCACTAACTGATCCAATTCATCCTTTACTTTCGGCATGATATCACTCAGTCCCAGTTTTTTCTTCGGGTACATAAGTTCCACGTGGCGGTCATCGATTTTATATTCGAGTAAGCCTTGCTCATCCTCCGTGAGATAGTAGAGTTTGATCAGTGCATCTGCGGTAGAAACAGCGTAGGTACGAAACTTGAAATTGTTTTGGATGCGCTGTTGGGTAGGGGCTCTGTCTTCCAGATAGCGTTGCGTTACGACTGTGTCAAGTGCTATGGTGGTTTCGATCTGGTGTATGGCTTTGATGTTACCCTCGCTGAAACGCCAGGTCTGCACATGGTGCTTACCTTGCTGCCGGGCGCTGTATTTGCTTTGCGAAAGGTTGATACTTGCCATGACATAGAACAGTTCCAGGTCGCTTTCGACGGTCCGCATGGAGGGGCTCAGCGTAGCATTGTCGCTGATGAAGACGGAGGTGTTGGCAAGAATCCTGGCATCTTTGCTAAGGTCCTGGCTCAACTGCAAATTGCTGTCCTGACTGAAGATCAAAGAAAAGAGTATAGGAAACAGGAGCGTAAGTGGCGTCATAGTGCTTTGGGTTTATACCTGTTTTCCTATACTCAAATATCGTGCAGAAGGCTACAATGCCGAGCTATCCACTACACGCCACGTGATATTTCCGTTGTTTACTTCGTAGCGTAAGATCATGTAACCGCCAATGTGCCCGTCTTCATAATAAGCCATGGCATAGCGGTCGTTCAGGATGCGGCTGTCGCGAATGGTCATCGTGCCGCCTACTACGCCTTCTTTAGGTATAAGCTGACCTTGCTTGCGGCTCAGGTCGTTCATCAGGTCTACTTCGGGGTTGCGCAGGCCTTTTTTACGCAGCTTCTGGATGTCGCTTTCACTCAGGCTGCCCATTTCGTCCACAAACTCCACACCGCTCGGAGGAACTACACTCATGGTATCAGGCGGCAGCATCATGTCTTCCAGCGAATCCGCTTCAGCTTCTTCCTGCTCCAGTTGCTGACCGGTTTCAGCTAATTTGTTGTCGGCTATGCGCAAGCGGCTTTCCGCGTCATTTTTCTTCCAGTAGAAATAAACAGCTGCAAAAAGAAAAATGGCAGCCAGAATCCAGGCAATGGCAACTCTCATAGTTTTGGAAATGGTTTATACTTCCACATAAACGGAAGCGGGATAAAACAGATGTATCAATATTAGTAAAAAGGTATGTTTAATGCTATACCCACAAAAAAGCCCGCCCCAATTTCTGAGGCAGGCTTTCTGTTTATATCGGAAGTCTTCTGTCCTTTGTCAAAGAAGCTCCTTTGTCGTGATACGTATTAGATCGTCTGGTTCACATCGAAGTTCTCGAGGTAATCAGCCACACGGCGCACGAACATGCCACCCAGTGAACCGTCTACTACGCGGTGGTCGTAGGAGTGCGACAGGAACATGAAGTGACGGATGCCGATCAGGTCGCCCTCTGGCGTCTCGATTACGGCAGGCTTCTTCTTGATAGCGCCCACGGCCATAATGGCCACTTGCGGCTGCATGATGATTGGGGTGCCCATCACGTTGCCAAAAGAGCCTACATTTGACACGGTATAAGTGCCGCCTGCCAGGTCGTCTGGCGTCAGCTTGTTCATACGGCCACGGTTGGCGAGGTCGTTTACTTTCTTCGTCAGGCCGTTCAGGTTGAGTTGGTCGGCGTTCTTTATGTTCGGCACGATCAGGTTACCGCTTGGCAGAGCCACAGCCATACCGATGTTGATGTCTTTGTGGCGGATAATGTTGCCACCGTCCACAGACACGTTGATCATCGGGAAGTCTTTAATCGCTTTGGCAATCGCGTCGATGAAGATCGGGGTGAAGGTCAGGTTCTCGCCTTCGCGCTTCTTATAGTCGTTCTTCCACTTATTTCTCCAGTTCACGATGTTGGTCACGTCGGCCTCTACGAAAGAAGTCACGTGTGGCGATACGCGCTTGCTGTCCACCATGCGGTCGGCAATCATTTTGCGCATGCGGTCCATCTCAATGATCTCCACATTGCCGCTGTAAGAAGCAGCTGGCTTGGAGGCGGCAGGAGCGGCTTGAGCCTGTGGCTGAGCAGCCGGTGCCGTAGCGGCCTGCTGTTGTAGAGCTGCGGCAGGAGCTTGTGCTTGGGGCTGGGCTTGTGGGGCGGCAGCTTGCTGCGGTGCGTTTTTGCGGCTCTCTACGTATGTCAGGATGTCTTTTTTAGACACACGGCCTTCTTTGCCGGTACCTGGAACGTACTCCAGTTCCTGCATCGAGATGCCTTCTTCGCGGGCAATATTAAGCACAAGCGGAGAGTAGAAACGGCCAGAAGCTGGCTGGTCGAGTTTGGCTACAGCAGCGTCAGAAGAAGCGGCTGCAGGCTGCGAAATTGCCTGAGCGGCTGGTGCAGCAACTGGTGCTTCAGCAGCGGCCGGAGCAGCAGGAGCGGCAGTATCTTCGCCGTTGGTAGAGATGATGGCAATTGGGGCGCCTACGGCTACCACATCACCTTCCTGTACCAGTATCTCCTTCAGCACGCCGCCCTGGATGGCAGGTACTTCCGTATCCACTTTGTCTGTAGCTACTTCCAGCACCGATTCGTCTTGCTCGATGGAGTCACCCACGTTTTTGAGCCATTTCAGAACGGTACCTTCCATGATACTCTCGCCCATTTTGGGCATAACCATTTCTACAAGTGCCATATTTTATTTATTCGTTGTTCTATTAAGGGACAGTTTTTTGGGCCGAAAGACACAGAACAGCAAAGCCACGCTATACCTGGCGACCCGAATTTGCAAACAAAGTTAATGATTTTAGCCTATTCCTCAACCGCTATATTCAAACTTTGGCGTACGAGGTTGAGCACGGCCAAGCAGTATACTCAATATTGAGCTGACGGTTTTTTGTTGTATTGCAAA
>NZ_AKIS01000011.1:0-18530 GCF_000277005.1 Pontibacter sp. BAB1700
ATAACACTATTACTTACTTTGACGCTACTGGCGAAAAGGTAGACAGAGCAGCTGCCAAAGCTGTACCGACTGATGTAACAGCAGATCAGCTTATCGCAAAATACATTCAGGCGATTGGTGGCAAAGCGAACATCGAGAAAGTGAAAGATGTCACCGTGACTATGAATGCCAGTGTACAGGGCATGCCACTTGTTTTCAAGCAGCAGCAAAAGGGCGCTGACAAAATGCTGATCCAGATCTTGATGAACAACAATCCTATGCAGCGTGTGATCATCAACGGCGACAAAGGTAAAATGGAAGCTCCTATGCAGGGTGTGAACAAAGACATGACTGCTGAAGAACTTGCTTCTTCTAAAGCGGAATCTGACATGTTCTCCATGACTCGTTTTGAGAAGTTCGGTATTAAGACAGCCGTATCTGGCCAGGAGAAAGTGGATGGAGCCGACGCTTACATCGTGGAAGCGATAGCTGCTAACGGTCAGAAGACACTGCACTACTTTGACAAGGCAACAGGCCTGCTTTTGAAAGACGTAAAAAGCATGCAGACGCCACAAGGCGCAATCACACAGACCAAGAGCTACAAGAACTACAAAGAAGTAGACGGCGTGAAATACCCGCACGTGATCGAGACCGTTGTTGGTCCTCAGGTGATCAAAGCCGAGGTACAGAGCGTGGAAGTGAACAAGGGCATCAGCGACGACGCCTTCAAAATCTAATTACCCTTTATCCAATAACCCAAAGTAAAGCGGCGTGTCTATCTGGACACGCCGCTTTTGTGTTTTAGCCATACCTGTTTGGTTTGTTAAAACAACTCGCCCTGCACCGCCTGCACATATTTTTTGGGTGGTTTTACATCCAGTCCACATACCTTGTTTAGCTTCTCGATCAAATAAGTGGCCAGCTCGGGCGAAGTAATATTGTCAGGTTCGTGCACAAAGAAGTAGAGTTCTTGCAAGCCAGCTTCCAGCCATACCTTAATTCTTTCCACCCAGTCGTTGATGCGGGTATAGTCGGTGGGGTGCAATCCGTTACCCACAAAGCGTACCATGGCCATGGGCGTGGTCAGGCGCATGTGCAGCACATCGCGACGGCCGGCCACATCGGTGAGCACTGTGCCTACGCGGAATTTCTCCAATACCTCAAACAGCTCCAGCGAGGCCACATTATCCACGAACCAATCCGGGTGGCGGAGCTCTACTGCCAGCGGTACGCTCTCAGGTATGTACTGTACAAATTTTTCCAGATCAGGCAGTTGCTTCGGGCCGAAGTAGGGAGGCAATTGCAGAAAAGAACAGCCCAACTTGTCTTCCAGCCCGGCGATGGCTTCGCAAAATGTGGCTGTGAGGTCGAGCGAACTCACTAGCGGTCCCTCGTGGCTGATCAGTTGCGGAAACTTGGGGCAGAAAGTGAAGCCTTGCGGCACGGTATGACGCCAGCGGTCTATTGTGTCCGGTCCAGGTATGTGGTAGTGCGTACTGTTGAGTTCAATGGTGTTGAACTGTTTGCCGTACCACAGCAGCGACTCTTTCTCTTTCATACCGGCCGGATAATACTCACCTATCCAGGGCTTGTTTACCCAAACCGGCAGGCCGATGTATACCTTTGGCTTCTGCAGCAGGTCTTGCTTGTACCTGCTGAGCATGTTCAGAGTATCTGGATGGTCAGGTGGTAACGTGAAATCTACACGGCTTATATCTGAGAGTTTTCCAAAGTCCATGGTACTATGCTTTTATAAAGTATACGCTTTGGCAGAAGATTCGGCATAAACAAAATATCCCACTTAAAGTTCCCGTTAATGCTGCAGTGATCGTCAAAATCAAAAATATTTTGCGGTCATCAGAAATAAACATATCGCTGGGAATATATATGAAAATATGCCCATATAAGCTATAAATGGCATTTTTCGCATTATATGACTTATAGCGATTTTGCGAGGCAGCGTGTATCCCCCTACAACCAGGACCACAATCGCACGTATAAGGCCTCGTTTGAAAATATTTCCGTATCTTTGCGGATTCACCAACTAAAAAACTATATGAAGAACGATAGAAAGTGCTTTATCTTAACAGTAATCATTTTTCTATTTATCGGAGTTAGTCAACCAACTTTCGCACAAAAGAACGACAAAACCCAAATTGGTTCCGCCTCCTGGTATGGCAGTAAATACCACGGCAGAAAAACCAGCAGCGGCGAGCGCTATAATAAGAACGAGATGACCGCCGCGCACAAAACCCTGCCTTTCGGCACGATGGTCAAAGTGACCAACCCAGCCAACGACAAATCTGTAGTTTTGCGCATCAACGACCGCGGGCCTTTTGTAGGCAAACGCATTATTGATGTGTCAGAAGCAGCGGCCCGTAAACTGGGCATACACGCTACAGGTGTGGCAAAGGTAGAGGTAGAGGTACTTGATAAGCACGAAGTAGCTGCAGCTAATGCAGAGACAAAGCCAAGTGCCTTTACGATCCAAACAGCTGCCAACCACCAGCAGGCTGAAGAATTAAGCCGTAAACTGAAAGCCTTTGACAAGCACCTTCCGTTGGAGATAGCAGAAGAGCAGGTAAATGGCAGAAAAGTGGTACTGGTGAAAGCCGGTAAATTCAACAGCAAAAACGAAGCTGAGGCCTTCAACGAGTTACTCGAAGAAGAAGGCCTGGCAGGTAAGGTTAGCGAAGCCTAAACGACTAAAAGATTACTGATAAACAAAAAGCGGAAGGCCTGTAGAGGCCTTCCGCTTTTTGTTTATGTACTCCGTGTTGATTAAGGATGACAGCTATACCTAATCCTTTTTACGGAGGTAGATATCGTTGCTGATGCTTTCTAACTTAATAGGGGAGCCGCCACCGCTTACGTTGCCTTTCAGCTCATACCCTACCATAGGTGCTTTTTGTTTACTACCGCCCAAGTCGATCGCCAGATCAGAGTAAACCTCGCCTGTAATGGTCTTAAGAGCCACAGCAGCGCCTTTGTTCTGAGCCCAGTTCATATCCACAAATCCGCTGATGGATTTGGCGCTTACCGGACCCGTCAAGCCTCTTATCTCAATGTTGCCATTAATGGTTTCCACAGTTAGGTCAGCGTTAGCGGGCAGGAAGATTTCGTAATTGATCTTCGCACAGACAAAGTTGCGGTCACCGTTCTTACTGACATTGTATTGGCTGTAGTTATTGTCCGGGCAATCCCCTGCCTGTCCATTTTTCGTTAGCTCTTTGTCCAGGTCCACATTTACGCGGGCGCTGGTGTTGTCGCTCTCAAAACCCAACTGCAGCGCTTCGTTCAGCTTGCCGCTGTTTATCTCGTAGGTGACTTTGATGTAGGCCTCTTTCTTGTTCCAGGCACTGATCTTGATGTCTTCGCCAAACTTCAGATTCAGTTCTACTTTATTACTCGCGGGCACGGCCAGGGCTCGCTCCACTGTCTTGCTCTGGGCCCAAACTGTGGTCGTAAAACCAAACCATAGTAGAGTAAGGATAAATGACTTTTTCATAGTCTTAGAAGGTTAAGTTTGATGAATTACTTGCTTTTGCGGATATACATGTCGCCACTGATGGTATACAGGTTCATCTCGACGCCGCCACCATTCGTTTTACCGTCAATGTTATTGCCGCCTGTCACACGCGGCAGATTGCTCTTGGAGTCACGGGCAATGTTCATATCGAAGTCTGAATAGATCTCGCCCTGGATGGTCTTCAGCTTAAAGTTAGCTTTAGTGCTCGCCGGCAGGTGGATGTCAACGGTGCCTGCCACAGTCGAAATGGCGCTCGGTTTGGACTGGTTCAGGCTCGAGAACTTGATCACCATGTCACTGCTGGTAGCGTTTGCCACAACTGGTCCCGTGATATTGGAGAGGGTAGCATTTCCATTATTTAACTTAAGCTCGATCTCACCTTCTACATCAGCGATGCTCAGATCACCTCCCATCCAGTTTGTCTCTTCGTACATGACAGATGCATTCTTAGGTACCCGGATGGTATATTTGCCATCCTGCCTGGATGCTTTCGTAACAGTCAGTGTGTTTCCTTCTTTTGACACAGACAATCCCATACCGGTGTTATCTTCGGCCTGGTTGTACAATGGTTTAAGTCCGGCAGCACGGGCAGGAGGAGCCTGGTGGCTAGCAGCCTCTATCACGACCTCGTCTGAGTTGTGCCCAATAACCTTTACATCGCTGTTGTGCATCATGATGACCACCTTATTGCCTTTGCTGTTACCCAGCTTGTTTTTGTAGACAAGCGGCTTATCCTGCAAAGTCTCTTCCGGATCAATATCACCGGTTACTGTCGCAGTATGGGTTTTATTTCGTTCATGCGCCCTTGCTGGCGCTGCAGAGAGCAGAAGACAGGCAACTGCTACTAGTGTTAATCTTTTCATATGGCTCTAATCGCTCTAGTGGTAAGTAAAATTTTTTGTATTGAGTTCTGTTATATCAGTATGCCCAGCCCTTCTGCTGCCTTGCTTTTCACGATAGGAAGCAGGTCTTTCCGGTTTGCCATTTCCTCCAGTTCGCCAACTGCCTCTTTTTCTTTTATGCTGACGAGCATGTCAATCAGCGTAAGCTGCATGATCGGGTCTGTCTGCAGTTTCAGCGACTCAACCAAGGCCTGCCGTACTACTTTCTTGTGGCTGAACTTATAAAGCGCTTCTGAGGCAGCCACCCGCACATTCACATTCGGGTCCTGGTTCATGGTCGTGATCAGCACTTGTATGATTTCGTCGGGCTGCTCGGTGTCGAATTCCTGGCTGACTAACTGGATGCGCTCACTGGCAGAGGCTCCTGTGGTCATGGCCAGCTTCATTTCCTCCACTTCCTCCCGCAGGGCGGCCAGCTCGGCTCGCTGTTCTGGGGCTATACCTTGGTTATAGTTCCGGCCTAGCCAGAAGGCACCCAGGATGAAGATGATGCCAGCGGCTACACGCCAGTAAGTAGCATATTCCTGCAAGATCGGGAAGAACACCTGCTTCCCTTCTGGCTCCTGTTGCTCCACTTCCTCCTGCTCGATCTTTTCAAACAACCAGTCATCAGACAGTACCCTAATGGATTGTTGCTGCTGCTGTTTAGCGTAGTACCGAAAAGGGGCGGCATGGGCCTTCAGGTGCTCAGGCAAGTCTGTTGTTTTGTTAAAGAATACCTGCAGTTGCTTTTCTTCGGCTACTGTCGTTTCGCCTTCGTAATACTTCTGCAGCAGTTCTTCTATGTTATCCAACTTCATAATTCTCTAGTTTTAGAAAGCCATCCCGTACGCTTTTGCGAGCTCTTGATAGGATCACCCGCAGGTTGTTCACGGTCAGGCTTGTAATCTGCTCTATTTCTTCAAAAGTGTAGCCTTCCACATCCCTCAGGTGCAGCACCAGTTTCTGCTGTTCGGGCAGTGCTGCCAGCAGCTTCTGCACATTGCCCATGCTGTCTGTCAGTTCCGAGTGCTGGTAGGGGTTCATTTCCCCTGAGCTCAGGTCTATACCTGTCACATCGACCATCTGCTTTCGCTTGCCTGCTTTCAGCTTGTCCAGGCAGAGGTTTTTAGTGATGCGCATGGCTAATGCCTCTATGCTGTCGTAGGCGTGCAGCTTGTCTTTCTGGGCCCAGAGTTTGAGGAATACATCCTGCAGGATATCCTCCGCTTCATCTTTGTCATGAAGCAGGAACAGCGCAAGCCTGAATAGCTTTTGCTTCGCGGGAAGTACCTTTATTTTAAACTCTTGCAGATCCATTCAATTACAAAGACGACCTAGGGTGGGAAACATTACAGCATATTATCAAAATTTTATCTGTTCATGGTATAGCAGCTAGTAATTTCTTCTTAACAGCCTGTATACCAGTATATTTCACCCTTTAGATGATCTCTTTTTGATGGTCGTTAACAATTCCTTTGCCTGTTTATTAGCTGGCTGCAACCGAATTGCCTTCTCCAATGTGTCGGTAGCTTTCTGTCGTTCGTCACTCAGCAGGTGTGCCTTTGCCAACCCAACCAACGGCCAGGCTTCTTCTTTGTGCCGGCTACTGATATGGCTGTACCAGGCAATGGCCTCCGGTGATTTTTTTAGTCTGTAATAAGTATTCGCCGAACTTCTCTTCTGCCTGTATGATCTCTTCGCTATTGGCACGGGCATCCTGTACGGCACGGAAGTAGACCCAGGTAGCCGACCGGAAGCCTGCCCGCTCGTATACCTGCTGCATGGTGCTAGCCACGGTGCCTGTTGTTGGCATGGCCAGTACGGCCTCCAGTACAGGATCCCTCCCCTGCAAGTAGTCCGCAGAGGTATAACCGACAGGTATATCGGGCGCTGTCCAGGGTCGCTTTTCGTCCACGTCCCAGTCGCGCCAGTAAATGGTGGACACACGTATGGTCAGTTTACTGTTCGGTAGCTGCATTTTTCTGGAATCACCGTAGGCGCTGGGTGACGAGCCCGAGGCTCGCCCACAAACAGGGTATTGGTGTAGTATTCCAGGTCATTGGCCAGCATCTGCGCCGCCGAAAAAGTTTCCCGTCCGATCAAGGTATAGAGTCTTCCAAACCGGTTAATTTGCTCCGACCGTACCAGAGCTAGTACCAGGGAGCGATTGAGATGATTGTTCCCGCCGGGATTATACCGCAGGTCCAGTATCAACTTCTCTACTGGAAATCCGGTGACGATGCGCTCTATCTTCGCAACAAAAGCGGCTAGCGACTCATCGTCTTTGTCATTGCTTTCATTCAGCTGCACATACAGCGTCTTCTCCTTCTCCAGCATGTGGAGCCAGAACTTTTCCTTTCTGTTCCATTGGCTCATAGGTGCTGCTATACCTAGCGCCTCATTCGCCCCTACAAAGTATACCTGTTTAAACTGCGGGATTGGAGAAAGCGCTACCGCTGCCGTTTTTCCATCGCGTGTTTTTACCTTAAGCACTATCTCTTGCACATCATCGGCTATACCTAGCGTAGCCAGAAATTCAGGCACTACCAGAAAGGTGGGCGCCAGCTGCTTAAAACCCATCTCGTTATCATAGTGCACTACGGGTCTTACTTTTTCCAGAGCTTCATTTGCTGCAGTACTTCCGATCTGCAGTACCTCGGCACCAATCAGGTCCATCAGTTCAGGCGTTGTTTCCTGGATGAACAAACCATCATCAAACAGAGCAAGCTTCACAGGCAGGTGGTTCAGAAACAAACTGGAGTCAGCGGGCGGAGGTGTAGAAGAGTGCGCCCGACTGTAGGCCACTGCCATATCCTGCGGCAGCGTCAGGCGGGTATGGCCATCGCCGATCATGGCAACCAGGCGCGTGAGGCCCACTACTATTTCATGATCCCGCAACTTGGGCACCTGAGCGTGCAGTACTGCAACAGCACTGTCGAACTCTTGCTGCGACACCTTATTATAAGGAGATCGGTGCATTTTGGGCATTTGCTCAGCCAGAGCCCTGATATCCTGTTGCCATTGGGCTACGCTCAGCACATCGGGTTGGGCCTGAACCAAGCTATGGCCGAGCAACATCAACAGAAGGCTGCAGCAGGTTAAGAATCGATTATTCATAGTAACAAAGGCAGGTATAAACGCAAGGCACAGAAACTGCGGCTGCCCCTCCAATTACAAAGACGACTCAGGCCTGGAAACATTACATATTTGGTTGCTATACTTAGCTAATCCCTTATCGGCCGACTATGCGAAGCGTAGCGCGATTAAACCTTCTCTACTTATCCCCTTCTAAGTACCTGGCAAAGCTTTCATAGAGATATACACCTGCTTGATCGATTAAAATGCCTTCTCAGGCTTATAACTCGTGTCAGCACTTTGATTTAAGCATGTAAATGCCTAAACTTAGTTACCTAAAACTAAACTTCTCTAAACCTTAACCTTAAAAGAACTTGAAAAGACGTCATTTTATCGAGCTATCGGCGCTCGGGTTTGGTGGGCTTATGATGCCCTCTATACCTGTGTTCGGCGATATCATCTCACCCGAGAGAGCGCTGGAACAGGTAGATCCAGCCTTAAAAAAGCGTCTGGCTGATGTAGCCCTGAACGCAGCCAAGTCAAGCGGCGCTTCCTATGCCGACGTGCGCATAGGCCGTTACTTGCAACAGTATGTTTTCACCCGCGAGCAACAGGTACAGAACATCGTGAACGCTGAGTCTTACGGTGTAGGTGTACGGGTACTGGCCAACGGCACCTGGGGCTTCTCTGCTACCTCCGACGTAACCGACAAAGGTATAGCCAAAGCAGCCCAGGAGGCGGTAGCCATTGCCAAAGCCAACTCGAAGCTGCAGAAAGAGCCGGTGAGGCTGGCTCCTGTGAAGAGCTACGGCGAGGTGAGCTGGAAAACCCCGATCGAAAAGAACGCTTTTGAAGTGCCTGTAAGTGAGAAAGCAGACCTGCTGTTGGCTGCCAATGCCAAGGCCATGGAGAACGGCGCCAGCTTCGTGAATTCTGCCCTTTTCCAGGTAAACGAGCAAAAGTATTTTGCTTCGACTGAAGGCTCTTACATCGACCAGGACATCCACCGTATCTGGCCAAACTTTACGGTGACAGCCGTGGACAAAGCCTCTGGCAAGTTCAGAACCCGTGAGGCCCTGAGTGCGCCAATGGGTATGGGCTGGGAGTACATGGTGCCGAAAGCGGGCGAAAAGATAAAAGGGCCGGAAGGAACTGGCCTGGTGGGCTATCGCTACGCTTACGACATGCTCGAAGACGCCGCCCTGGCCGCCAAGCAAGCCAAAGAGAAACTGACGGCTAAGTCTGTGGCAGCCGGTAAGTATGACCTCATACTGGATCCGAACCACCTTGGTCTGACTATTCACGAGTCAGTGGGTCACCCGCTGGAGCTTGACCGCGTGCTCGGCTACGAAGCCAACTACGCCGGCACCTCTTTTGCCACCCTCGACAAGTGGAAATCCAAGAACTTCAAATACGGTTCCGATAAGGTGCACATCTTCGCTGACAAGACCCAGAAGGGCTCACTTGGCCTCGTAGGCTGGGATGACGAAGGTGTGAAAACCAAGCAGTGGGACTTGATCAAAGACGGCATACTGGTGAACTACCAGGCTATCCGTGACCAGGCGCACATCATCAACGAGCCGGAGTCGCATGGCTGCTGCTATGCTGACAACTGGAGCTCTGTACAGTTCCAGCGTATGCCGAACGTGTCGCTGGCACCTGGTAAGCAGAAGATGAACGTGGACCAGCTAATCAGCGGCGTCGATAAGGGCATCTACATTGCCGGACGTGGCTCTTACTCGATTGACCAGCAGCGCTATAACTTCCAGTTTGGTGGTACGGCGTTCTACGAGATCAGTAAGGGCAAGATTGTGGGCATGCTGGAGGACGTGGCTTACCAGAGCAACACGCAAGAGTTCTGGAACTCTTGCGCGGGTTCTTGCGACGAGAGCGATTACCGCCTGTTCGGTTCGTTCTTCGACGGCAAAGGCCAGCCAAGCCAGGTAAGCGCTGTATCGCACGGCTCAGCCCACACTCGCTTCAACGGCGTGAATGTGATCAATACAGCTCGTAAAATCTAAATCAGTAAAGAGTTAAAAGTTAAGAGTTCCTATTTTGGACTCTTAGCCTGGATAAGCCTAGATGATCGGTAGAGCTGATTTATACCTGCTTCTGCTTTTTAACTTTTAACTCTAACTCATAACTCTTAACTAAGATTAAAATGGCAATATATACAAGAGAACAAGCAGAGGCTTTGCTGAAAAAGGCTCTGGCTTACTCAAAAGCCGACGAGTGTGAGGTCACGCTGAGCGGCTACAATGGCGGCAACATCCGCTATGCCCGTAACGAGGTATCGACAAGTGGGGCCGAAGAGAACGTGGCCATGTCGGTAGAGTCACGCTTTGGAAAACGATCCGGCGTGGCAACGATCAACGAGTTCGACGATGCCTCTCTGGAGAAAGTAATACGTCGTGCCGAGGAGATCGCGCGCATTGCACCGGAAAGCCCGGAGTACATGCCCATGCTGGGCCCTCAAAAGTACATCACGACCAAAGCTCACTTTGACTCCACCGCCAAAATAGACCCGGCCTACCGTGCCGATGCAGCCGCCAAGAGCATCAAAGCCGCTGCCGACAAAGGCTTGACTGCCGCTGGCTTCCTGGAACACTCGACCAGCTTTATGGCGCGACTGAACTCCAAAGGCCTGTTTGCTTATCACCCGTCTACTGTCGTGGATTTCTCTGTAACCATGCGCACAGAAGATGGCACAGGTTCCGGATATGTTACGCAGGACTTCAGCGACGTGAGCAAACTCGACACGGCCAGCGCCTCACAGATTGCAGCCAGCAAAGCCGTAAACTCACGTAATGCTAAGGCCTTGGAGCCAGGCAAATATACCGTTATTCTGGAGCCGGCTGCTTCTATTGACCTGTTGCGCAACATGTTCGGCAACATGGATCAGCGTAACGCCGAAGAAGGCCGCAGCTTCCTGAGCAAGCCTGGTGGCAAGACTAAACTGGGCGAGAAACTGGTAGACGAGCGCATTACGGTGTATTCAGACCCAATGCACCCGGAGATTCCATCTGCTCCGTTTGCCGGCGATGGTCGTCCGCGTGAGAAGACAACCTGGATTGAGAAAGGCGTCATCAAGAACCTGTACAACTCCCGCTTCTGGGCTGAAAAAACTGGTGCCAAGTCGGTGCCGAACCCGGGCGGTGTAGTGATGGAAGGCGGCAACCAGACGCTCGAAGACATGATCAAGAGCACGAAGCGTGGTATCCTGGTGACGCGCTTGTGGTACATCCGCTCCGTAGACCCGCAGACGCTGCTTTACACCGGCCTTACCCGTGACGGTACCTTCTACATCGAGAACGGCAAGATCCAGTATCCGGTGAAGAACTTCCGCTTCAATGAAAGCCCGATCATCATGCTCAACAACCTGGAAGCTTTGGGAAGACCGCAACGTATCAACGGCAACCTGGTACCGCCAATGAAGATCCGCGACTTCACCTTCACCAGCTTGTCTGACGCGGTGTAGTCACTACAGCTTATACCTTGAATGCCGTATGCAGCGCTTTGTGTACGGCATTCATTTTACAAAAAATTTATGCCAACTATACTTCGGATATTTGGATACAGATTTTTCTTCTTCAGCAATGAAGGAAATGAGCCGCCACATATACATGTTGAGAAGGCAGAAGCTTATGCTAAATACTGGCTGGAGCCAGTTGAGCTCGCAAGTTCTTATGCTTTCAATGCTAAAGAGCTTAATGAGCTTCGTAAATTAGTAATTAGTAATAAAGAGCTCTTTGAGCAAAAATGGCATGAGTATTTTAGCTAAGAAATCTACACCGCAGGCGCAAAAAGTCTGGTTCACAGACACCAAGATGTACGTGCTATTGACCGATGGTCGTGAGTTGGGTATACCATTAGAATGGTTTCCCAGACTGCGTGATGCATCTGAAAGCGAACGTATGAACTGGCGTTTAATTGGTGGCGGAATAGGTATACACTGGGAAGACATTGATGAAGACCTGTCTGTGGCAGGGTTACTCTAAACAACTTAACTCTTAACTTTTCAAGTGCAACCATTCACCTTCGTCCGACTGCAATACCGCTCCGGCAACTGGGATACTGACCCGCGTATGCCGAGCAATCTGTTGCATTCGCTCATCGAGTACACGACCGTGAAGGTGAACGAGCAGGAGAAGATCATTCCCTTAGACAGTGCCGAACTTTTCAACTACCCCTTCAGCTACATGAGTGGCCACCGGCTGGTGCAGTTCAACCAAAAGGAGCGGCAAAACTTTGAGACCTACGTGCGCAACGGCGGCTTCGTGTTTGTCGACGACTGCAATCACGACATCGACGGACTTTTTGCACGGTCTTTTGAGGAGCAGATGAAGCAGATTTTCGGGCAGGGCGCTTTAAAGAAGATCCCCAACAACCACAAGATTTACCGCAGCTTCTTCACTTTCGAAGATGGTCCACCGACCACTTCGTTCGAGCTCAACGGCTGGGGCGATGACCTGGTGCATGACTACCTGAAAGCGATTGAAATCAATGGAAGGATTGGGGTGCTGTATAGTAACAAAGACTACGGCTGCGAATGGGACTACGATTTTCGGAACAAGCGCTGGCTGGCAGAGGATAACACGAAATTTGGAGTGAATATAATAATGTATGCCCTGACGAGTTAGTATATTAGCAATACCTAATATATAACGAATAAAATATAATCTATGAAACAAAGAGCATTCTTCCTTCTTCTGGTTACACTCGCCTTTGGCCAAGTCTATGCCCAACAGGACAGAAAAATAGAGAATGTCGCGGCCTTTACGCAACTATATGGCTATGTGCGCTACTTCCACCCAAGCGACGAGGCAGCAGCTATCGACTGGGACCGCTTCGCCGTCTATGGCAGCAAACAAGTAGAGGGCTGTAAAAACCCCGAAGAACTAAAAGCTACCCTTGCCGCTTTATTCCAACCAATCGCCCCGACAGTTCAGGTATACCTGGAGAATGAAGAGGTAACGTTCAATGTTAAAGAGATTACCCCTGCCAAGCCTAAGAAACATAAAATAATTGCCTGGCAGCATGCGGGCATGGGACAGGGCGATAAGAATAGCCCTTATCAGAGCATCCGCCTCAACAGGCCAGTAGTATACAGAGCCTCCAGTAACCCGTTTGGCCCTGTTATGAAACCCATAGAGGCTTCTGCCTATCAAGGCAAGGAATTTGTATTTACTGGAAGAGTAAAACGCACAGCAGGATCAGGCACTGGCCATCTGTGGGTCAGAGTAGATAAGAAAGATAATTCCAAAGGGTTTTTCGACAACATGGGAAGCAGGCCGATAAAATCGGACCAATGGGCGACCTATGAAATCAAAGGCAAAGTAGACGATGGTGCTGAGAGAATTGTTGTTGGCGCCTTCCTGCTAGGAGAGGGCGAGGTGTTACTGGATGACTTCAGCCTGAAAATCAACAATAACGGCAACTGGGAAGAAGTATATACTGAGCAATTTACGGGCGAGAAGGAAGGTAAAATAAACAAATCACTCAGCAGTGGCTTAGCTACCAACACCGAAAATGGCTACTTTTTTACAATTCAGCAAAACAAGGAAGCTGATAAATGGCTGGCTATAAGCAGCAATCCGGGAGGCAGTGAAAAGAGCCAGAAGCCGGCGCGACTCTACGATGCCCAGCCGAAACCAGGTGAGTATGTTACCAAATCGCTAAGTGGCGGTTTAAAAGTGATCGTGCCGCTGACACTCTATGGCACCGACACACAAACATACCCTGCCGCCAATAGCAACGCTCTTTCTGAACTCCGAAGTAAATTGGAGGCTATACCTGCAAGCGATATCAATGGCTCCAATCTGTATACTCGACTTGGCGGTGTCACAGTCACCTGGAATGTCTTTCAGCATTTCTATCCTTACTTCGATTTTGCCAAAACGGACTGGGGCAAGGATCTCCGCCTGGCCTTATCCAAAGCCTACACTGACAAAACAGCAGTTGATTTCCAGAAGACGCTACAGTTGCTTACCGCCAAACTAAAGGATGGCCATGTATGGGTAACCACTGCTGAAAGCAAAGCTACACATCAGCCACCAATTACCTGGGAGTGGGTAGAAAATAAACTCGTGATCACAGATGTGTTTGATAACACGTTACTCTTGGTGAAAGGTGATGTTGTAACAGCCATAGATGGTGCCGCACCAGAGGCTGTTTTTGAAGAGCTGCACCAGTATATTTCTGCAGCAACCGAAGGCTGGCTCCACTACAGGGCACAATCTGAATCGCTCCTCGGTGAGCCAGAATCCATACTACAGTTGACGGTGCTGAAAGCTGACAATTCTACGGCAGACTTGCAGCTCAAAAGGACTTTATCACGCCAACAGGCCTTTGCCGCTATGCCTTCTCCAGAAGGTATAAAGTCGCTGGCAGACGGTATTATGTACATCAACATCGGGAAAGCACCGATGAAGGATATCCAGACAGCCATGCCGCAACTGCAGCAAAGCAAAGCCATTATCTGCGATCTGCGAGGCTACCCGAACGGTAATCATGGATTGATCGAGTACCTGTTGCCTGAGCCTGACAATTCTAAGAAATGGATGCAGGTGCCCTACATCATATACCCTGACCAGGAGAAGATAGCTGGTTACAGAGAAATGGGTTGGGGCATGAAACCTAAATCGCCACGCCTTACTGCCAAAGTAATCTTCCTGATCGATGGGCAGGCCATCAGCTACGCAGAGAGCTACATGAGCTTTATTGAGCATTACAAGCTTGCGACCATTGTGGGCCAACCAACGGCGGGCACTAACGGCAATATCAACCCATTTACACTACCGGGCGGCTACAGAGTATCCTGGACAGGCATGAAAGTACAGAAGCATGATGGCTCTCCGCTTCATGGTGTAGGCATTATACCGGATGTGTTTGTGGAGAAGACAATTAAAGGCGTTCGCGAGAGTCGCGATGAGTTTCTGGAGAAAGCCTGGAGCTCGTTGCGAGTGAAACACTATAAATAAAGATGACTGAACAAGACATTCAACGGCTCCTCGGCAAGCTGCCACAGCTCAAGCAGGAGATACAGAAAGTGATTGTAGGCCAAGAGGAAGTACTCGACGAAGTGCTGATCACGCTGTTGGCCGGTGGCCATGGCTTGCTCGAAGGCGTACCGGGTCTGGCGAAGACTTTGCTGGTACGCACACTTTCCAATGCCATGGACCTGAGCTTCCGCCGCATTCAGTTCACCCCAGACCTGATGCCGACTGACATACTCGGTACCGAGGTGCTGGAAGAGGACCATGCCACGGGCAAACGTTTCTTCAAGTTCAATGAAGGGCCGATCTTCGCTAACATTGTGCTGGCCGATGAGATCAACCGCACACCGCCCAAAACGCAGGCGGCACTGCTGGAGGCCATGCAGGAATATGAAGTGACCTATGCGGGCACGACCTATACCTTGCCGAAGCCCTTTTTCCTGCTCGCCACCCAAAACCCGATCGAACAGGCTGGTACTTACCCGCTGCCTGAGGCGCAGCTGGACCGCTTCCTGCTCTACATCAAAATAAAATACCCGTCAGAGTTGGAGGAGCTCAACATACTGACCAGTACCACCGGCACCCGGCAGGCACAGGTACATCCGGCTATTTCGGGCGAGGAGGTACTGCAACTGCGCCAACTGGTACGGGAAGTGAGCATCAGCGACGATCTGCTGACTTACGTGAACCAACTCGTGCGGGCTACACGCCCTGACACGACATCAAGCGACCATATCAAGAGTTATGTGCGCTGGGGAGCAGGCCCGCGGGCGGGGCAGGCACTCATTCTCACTTCTAAGGCCAGGGCTTTGTTGCAAGGTCGCTTCGCCGTAACGGCCGCCGACGTGCAGACCATGGCCTTCCCGGTGCTGCGCCATCGCATACTGGTCAACTTTACGGCCGAGGCGGAGCGAATCACACCAGACAGAGTGGTAGAAGAATTATTGCAGCATATCAAGTTACCCCAAACGGTACTGGTATAGGCTGCTATATGAGATTGAAGTCGCTCGTTGCGAATTAGCTGGAGTACCTGATACAGCAGGTCGACATGGCAATCAGAAACTGAAAACAGATGGAAGAAATAGAGAACGTAAAACTGAGTGACGCTGGCACGCAACTCCTAAAAAGGATTGTAGGGGAGAGAATCTGTTATTTCTTTACTGATAACATAAAAGTACAGGCTACAGGAGGCAAAGTCACCTACTGGGCGCCTGAGTTTGCCATTGGCCTGACCAAAAACAAGCAGGACCAGCGCTTTATCAACGTCAGTGCTGACTATAAGCTGACATCCCGTTCCTCTACCACGTTTTATGAATTTGAGATCGGAGAAAGCCGGACACCACTACGCTGTGAGAAACTCCTGCAGTCAGGTCAGCACTCTGAGATACGGGTATTATCAACCCCCGTGCTGATGATCGAGGTATACCAGGACTGGAATCAGGAGTTTGATGAAGCCATTGCCTACGATGCCGCTATCGTACTGTACACTGAATCGCAGAAGTACATGCTGAAAGTGCGTGAAGAGCTTATCGGCGGCCTGGATATCATACTGGATGAAGCGACAATCGAAGCGGAACTGGTTGATCTGAAACTGCGCCAGAGTTTGGTTTAAAGCATTACGGTATGTCACAAACAGGGCACAAGTTTATCGATCCGAAAGTACTGGCTACTATCAAGGATCTGCCGCTGCTGGCCAAAACGGTAGTGGAAGGTTTTCTGAGCGGTCAGAACCAGAGCATCAGACGGGGAGCCGGACTAGAGTTTAGCCAGTACCGCAGCTACCAGCCTGGCGACGACCTGCGCCAGTTGGATTGGAAAATGTTTGCCCGCTCCGACCGCTACTACATTCGGGAAGCCGAAGTAGACACCAACATCACCGTGCGCTTTATTGTGGATGGCAGCGCTTCGATGGCACACGAGGACGAGAACGGCCTGACCAAGATGGACTATGCCCGTTTTTTGGTGGCCTCACTGGCATATCTGGCAACCACGCAGGGCGATGCCGTGGGCCTGTATGTGTTGCATGAGCAACAGCTGATCAACCTGACGCCCCGCAGCGACAACATGCACCTGCAGCGCTTCTGGCATCAGCTAGCTGAGATCAAACCCACTGGACGATTCCCTAACGCCGAAACAGCCGCCAACCTGTTTTCGGACCGTCGCCAGAAAGAACTGACCGTGTTTGTAACCGACCTCTACGAGCACGAGCATGAAATAACAGACCTGCTCTACAAATTGGGCGCACAGCGGCACGAGTTGTTGCTATGTCACCTGATGAGCCGTAACGAACTGGATTTTAAGTTTGAGGGCACACTTACGTTCGAGGATCTGGAAACCGGCCAGACCATGCAGGTAGGCACCGCTGAGCAACGTAAAACCTACCTGGCCAAGCTGCAGGACTGGCTTCAGCAAACCGAAAAAGCCATGCGCAACCGCCAGATCGCCTATGACCGCTTCGTCACCGATGAGCCACTGGACAAAGCACTGCGGGCATTTTTAAAGAACAGGCTGGTGTTGAGTTAGTAGGTGAGCGAATGAGTGATTTTTGAGTGAATGTTAAAAACGATGAAAGATAACTTTTCCGGACACGCTGTTGACTACGCCAGGTATAGGCCCACCTATCCGCCTGAGCTAATTGCCCAACTGGCAAGTATGGCGCCAGCACAGCAGCTAGCCTGGGACTGTGCGACTGGCAATGGTCAGGTAGCCGGTATGCTTGCTTCTTTTTTTGACCAGGTGGTTGCGACTGACATCAGCGAGAACCAGTTGAAGAATGCCGTGCAGCTGCCCAACATCAGCTATAGAGTAGAGCAGGCCGAAGAGTCTTCGCTCCCAGATCATGCCGTTGACCTGGTTGTGGTGGCGCAGGCTGTGCACTGGTTTGATTTCGATCGTTTTTATCAGGAGGTGAAGCGGGTACTTAAGCCCGACGGCCTGATTGCCGTGATCGGGTATGGTCTGCTTAGCACGCACCCATCATTGGATAAAGTAATCAGATACTTCTACAGCGAAGTGCTCGACGGCTACTGGGATCCGGAGCGCAGCTACCTCGACGAGGACTACCGCACCATCCCGTTTCCTTTTCAGGAAGTGCAGCTGCCACAGTTCAGCAGCAGCTATACCTGGACACCCGAAGACCTGATCGGCTACCTGAACACCTGGTCGGCTGTGAAACACTACGAAAAGCAGCAAGGTCATAACCCGGTGCAGTTGGTGGAAAAGCAGCTATGTGCTGCTTTCGAGGCTCCGACAGCGACTATCACATTCAATATTTTAACCCGAGTAGGCAAAGCCAACAACTCCTAAACTTTCTAACTCTCAAACTCCTAAACCCCCTTGACATTCCTCTCCCCATATTGGCTTTTGGCAGCGTCGGCGATACTGGTCCCGATTGCGATTCACCTGTGGAACAGGCGGCAGGGGAAGACTGTGAAAGTAGGAAGCTTACGTTGGCTTGAGCCGTCGGCGAGCAGGCGCTGGAGTAGTATTAAGTTGAGTGATGTGTGGCTCTTAGTGCTGCGTTGCTTTATCCTGATACTTTTGGCTGTTGCGCTGGCAAAACCTGTTTGGGAAGGTAGTCCTACAGCCCAACCAGCACAGAAAGCGGTGTTCATCAGCCCTGAACTGTTGCATAGTTCCACCCTTCGAGACATTAAACCAACAGTTGATAACCTGTTGCAGCGGGGCTATACCTTGCATCGCTATACCCCGGCATTTGAAGCTATACCTGTAGAACAATGGCAGGCGATGAGCAGTGAACCGACAGATTCTGTAGTAACTAATGGCAACCACTGGGGCTTGTTACCTGCCTTGGCTCAACGATATGACCAAGTTCAAGACAGCGTCTGGCTCTTCACTTCAGATCAGCAACGGCACTTCACAGGTACACCCGCTCCTTTGCAGGAGAATATCCGCTGGGTACCTGTCGCACTGGAGCAATCTGTTAACTGGGCACAGGCCGCGTATATCTTGCCAACGGACAGCCTGCTGCTGATTACCGGTCGAAGTGATCGCAATGGCACAACCTATCAGAAACAGCACTTCTCCCGATCAGGACAGTCCAACACA
>NZ_AKIS01000012.1:0-10420 GCF_000277005.1 Pontibacter sp. BAB1700
TAGGTATAGGTATAGGTATAGGTATAGGTATAGGTATAGGTATAGGTATAGGTATAGGTATAGGTATAGGTATAGGTATAGCGCAAATTAACCGGAAAGGTGTAATAAAAAAAGCGCCCTGCTTTTAGGGCAGGCGCTTTTTTATGTGATTGCTAAGACTACTCAGCTACAACATTGAAGCGGATCTGGTGCTTCACTTCTTTGTGCAGGTTCAGTGTAGCGGTGTACTCGCCGGCAGTTTTCACTTCCTGATCGAAAGAAATGCGCTTGCGGTCTACATCGTGACCTTTAGCCTTCAGAGCATCAGCAAGCTGAGTTGTAGTAACAGAGCCGAAGATCTTACCAGTCTCACCTACTTTAGTAGGGATTTCCAGCGTGATGTCTCCGATATTGTTAGCAAGCTCCTGTGCATCGTTCTTAATCTTCTCAACTTTGTGAGCAGCCTGACGCATGTTTTCTTCAAGAACTTTTCTGTTCGTTTTGTCAGCCAAAACTGCAAGACCCTGAGGGATCAGGTAGTTACGGCCATATCCTGGCTTTACTGAAACGATATCGTTCTTGTAACCAAGGTGCTTAACGTCATCTTTAAGTATTACTTCCATGTTCGTCCCTCCTTATTTTAAAGAATCAGTTACATAAGGTAAAATAGCCAGGTGGCGTGCACGGGCAACAGCCTGAGACACTTTACGCTGGAATTTCAGGCTAGTGCCTGTCAGTCTTCTTGGAAGAATCTTGCCCTGCTCGTTCACGAACTTAAGCAGGAAGTTACCGTCTTTGTAGTCAATATACTTGATACCGCTTTTCTTGAAGCGGCAGTATTTCTGACGGTTTTCTTGTTTGTGTACTCTTTCGTTAACTAGGCTCATTATGCTTTAACCTCCTCTTTTTTAGCCTGTGATTTAAACTCGCCTTTTCTTCTGCGCTCGTTGTAAGCAATTGCGTGCTTATCAAGAGCTGTAGTTAAGAAGCGAACAACTTTTTCGTCGCGGCGATAAGCCAGCTCAAGCACATCAATTACAGTAGATGGAGCCTTAAACTCGATGAGGTGGTAGAAACCAGTAGATTTCTTCTGGATTGGGTAAGCAAGCTTACGTAGACCCCAGTTCTCTTCGTGGATAATTTCGGCGCTATTTTCCTTAAGCACCTGTCTGAACTTCTCGACCGTTTCCTGCATCTGCGTCTCGTTCAACAGAGGCGTCAAGATGAAGACCGTTTCGTAATTTTTTAATTCCATTTGGTTATGAGAATTTTTTTGTTTTAGGGTGCAAATATACAGCAATGATTCTGTAATACAAAAACTTGCACCAAAATAAATGTATGATCAAAAGCACTTTCGCCACCAGGTATTGCAATCAGCTCACTCAAGAGTATTGTAATAACATCAGACGACAGTAGGACTTAACAATAATGAATAACCTATATATAATAAGGTGTACTTGAAACTGAGAAAAAGGGCGAGAGAGGTGAGAGAAAATGAGATGAAAATTAAATAAGTGGTAACGACAACAAAATCAGTGGTTTATGAGTTCAAAGGTGGATGCTGAAAAGAATGCGGATTAAGCAAGAGAGAATAGGATAATTTGGTACAAAATGGCTGAAGGAAAACTTGTGTTATTTAGAATAATTTTAAATAAAAAAGGTGATTCTGATAAAATAATGCAGAAAATGCGCTACGAATGATTGTACTGAATGGGTTATTGTGTATAGGGGTAAAAATAAGCATATAATATTTGATTAATGGGTTTCAGGTAGTAGATTTGTGCCCGTAAAGTAAATTCACCATTATACTAAACACAAGCGTCCTGGCTATGATTAGCTGTATACAAAGAGCAAAAACCAAATTCTTGATTGCCTTCTTGTTTGCCTTGGCGGCCTCTTTTGGAGTGTCGACTACAGGTTATGCACAAGGCGCAAGTCTGCCTGTAGATGATGCAGGTATTGTAAGTGCAGGCGAGTCCCTGTATAAGAACAACTGCGTTGTTTGTCACTCTGTGGGAAGCGATGTAGTAGTTGGTCCTGGTTTGAAAGGCGTCAATGAGCGCAGAACGCAACCTTGGTTGATCAGCTGGATTAAGAACTCGCAGGCTTTGATCGCCTCTGGTGATAAAGACGCAATCGCGGTTTACAACCAGTTTAATAAGCAGGCGATGCCTTCCTTCAATTTCTCTGATGAGGAAATTGTATCGATGCTGGCCTATATCAAGGCATCTGAAACTGCCGCAGCTGAGACCACTGGTCCTGCAGGAGGTACAGAGGCTGCTCCAGGTGAAAACGTTGGTACTGATGCAGTTGGTGCGATTGGTGGTTACCTGGATATTGTATTGGTAGTGCTGATCATTGTGTTGATCGTGCTGGTTGTGACCCTTCTTTTGATCACTTCAGTACTAAAGAACTACCTGAACAAGAACAAACAACTTGACGAGTACGATGCTGAAATTGTAAATCAGCGTTTCGACTTCTCTAAGATATATAAGTCTAAAGCCGTACGTACGCTGGTAGTGCTGATCTTTGTGATCGTGCTGCTGGACCTGGCTCTTGACAAAGCAATGGGTGTCGGTATACAGCAGGGCTACGCCCCTACACAGCCGATCGCCTTCTCGCACAAGCTGCACGCAGGCGAGCATCAGATCGACTGTAACTACTGCCACACTACTGTTTATGAAAGCAAGAGTGCCAGTATCCCTTCTGCTAATATCTGTATGAACTGCCATAGCCAGATCAAGACAGAATCACCTGAAATTCAGAAGATATACAGAGCTATTGAGCGTAATAAGCCTATCGAATGGGTGCGTATTCACAACTTGCCTGACCTGGCTTACTTCAACCACGCCCAGCACACACAGGTGGGTGGCGTAGAGTGCCAGACCTGCCACGGTCCTATTCAGGAGATGGAAGTGGTGTATCAGTACTCACCGCTGACCATGGGCTGGTGTATTGACTGTCACCGTGAAACTCCTCTTAACACAGAAGGAAATGCATATTATGACAACCTGGTGAAATTGCACGAGTCAACAACGAAGAGTGCTTTCACTGTGTCATCAAACGGTGGTGCAGAGTGTTCTAAGTGCCACTACTAATTATTAAAAATTAAGGATTCGAGTTTTCTAGATATAATATGCAAGACAGAATAAAATACTGGAAAGGAATAGAGGAGCTTGAAAATACTCCTGAATTCGCGAAAAACGCTCATAACGAGTTTCCAGAATTCCTGCCGATAAACGAAGCCAAAGGCGAAAGCGAGTCAACTGGTATGACTGCTCCACGAAGGGACTTCCTAAAACTGCTAGGTTTTGGTCTGGCTGCCGCTACACTGGCTTCATGTGAAGCTCCTGTAAGAAAGGCAATTCCATACCTGAACAAGCCGGTTGATGTTGAGCCAGGAGTGGCAAACTGGTATGCTACTACTTATTATAACAGCGGTGACTATAATAGCGTGTTGGTTAAGACACGTGAAGGCCGTCCAATTAAAGTAGAGCCAAACCCAAGCTCAACATTAACCCCAATGGGTACTAGCCCTAAAGCTCAGGGATCTGTGCTTAGCCTGTACGACAACAACAGACTGCGTACACCGCTTATCAAAGGCAAAGAGGCTAAATGGGAGCAGGTAGACAGCGAGATACGTGCCGCTCTTTCAAATGTGAATGGCAAAGTAGCTTTCGTTTCCTCTACAGTGATCAGCCCTTCAACCAAGCAGCTTATCAATGAGTTTGGTTCAAGACTGAGTAATTTTGAACATGTAGTGTATGATGCCAACTCTGCTTCTGCACTGATTGGCGCAAACGGTGGCACTGTTCCGGGATACGACTTCAGCCGAGCTAATATTATTGTAAGTATCAGCGCTGACTTCCTGGGAACCTGGATTGCTCCGACTCCTTTCGCTAAGCAATACATCCAAAACAGAAAAGTATCTGCTGACAAGCCAAATATGTCACGTCACTACCAGTTTGAGACAATTATGTCGTTGACTGGCGCCAATGCTGACGTGCGTGTTCCGATCAAGCCTTCTGAAGAACTGGCGATCGTAACAGCGATCTATAACGGATTGTCTGGCCAAGGCGTAAATGCTCCGGCTAACGTTGATAAGAAAGCGCTTGAGAATGCGATCAGAGACCTGCGTGCAAATAATGGACGTGCTCTGGTAGTATCAGGATCAAATGACCCGGCTGTCCAGACGCTGGTTACAGCTATCAACAAAACAATTGGTGCAGAAGGTACTACCATCGATACAGCTTCTCCATATTTCCTGAAGCAGGGTAACGATGCGCAGATGCTGCGTCTGATTGAAGAAATGAACAATGGCAGTGTAGGAGCAGTGTTTTTCTACAATGCAAACCCAGTATACGATCACCCACTTGCTGAGCAAGTAAAAACTGGACTGGCTAAAGTTGGACTGAAAGTTTCCTTCGCAGAAAGAGTGGAAGAGACTGCTGCGCTTGTAGACTACGTAGCACCAGACAGCCATTACCTGGAGTCCTGGAACGACTACGAGCCGAAGAGAGGCTTCCTGAGTCTGGCACAACCAGTAATCAGCCCAATCTTTATGACACGCCAGGTACAGGACAGCTTACTGGCTTGGAGCGGAAACAACACATCTTATTACGATTACATCCGCAACAACTGGAGAAAAGGCGCTGCAAACACAGACGAGCAGTGGGAGAAAGCTGTGCACGATGGCGTAATGGAGAACGGCACAAGTATGCTGGCTCTTAACACAGGTAATGCAAGCACGATGACAGTCTCTGATGCAGCTGGCAGAGCTCCAAGAGCAGTTGCAGGTGGCAGAATTGAGGCTGTTGTTTACGAAAAAGTTGCAATCGGTACAGGTTCTGAGGCTAACAACCCTTGGCTGCAGGAAATGGCTGATCCGATCTCAAAAGCTACCTGGGATAACTACATAACGATGCCTCGCCGCATGGCAGAGGAAATGGGTGTAGTACAAGGTAACGTGCTGAAGGTAACATATGCGAATGGTAAAACACTTGAGCTTCCTGCGCTGATCCAGCCAGGACAAGCACAAGGTACAGTGGGTATAGCCATGGGCTACGGCCGTGAGCTAGACTCTATGCCAACAGCCAAAGGTCGTGGTGCTAATGCCTTCCCTATCGCTACGGTAGCTGATAACGCTATCCTATTTGTAGGCGCTGTACAGCTGGAGAAAACAGGCTCTACTGTAGAGATTGCCCAGATGCAGACGCACCATACAATTATGGATCGTCTGGTAGTTCAGGAAAATACACTGGCGAACTATCAGAAAAATCCGAAAGAGGTAACGGAATATGTACGCATTGCTACGCACGAAGGTCCGGCAAAGCCTGCTGCTATCTCTCTTTGGGAAGATTACGAGTACAAAAACCACCACTGGGGCATGGTGATCGACCTGAACTCATGTATTGGCTGTGGAGCCTGTACAGTGAGCTGCCAGGCAGAAAACAATATTCCGGTAGTAGGTAAGCAGGAGGTACTAAACCGTCGCGAAATGCACTGGATGCGTATCGACCGCTACTATAGCGCAGTGGAGCACGAAGAGAAAGATTACAAGACTATGGAGGATCCGGCGGAGAATCCAAGTGTTATCTTCCAGCCGATGCTTTGCCAGCACTGTAACCACGCTCCTTGTGAGACTGTGTGTCCGGTAGCTGCTACAATGCACAGCTCTGAGGGTATTAACCAGATGGCTTACAACCGCTGCGTAGGTACACGTTACTGCGCAAACAACTGCCCTTACAAAGTTCGTCGTTTCAACTGGTTTGCTTACGCTAACAACGATAAGTTCGACTTTAACATGAACAACGACCTTGGTAAGATGGTGTTGAATCCTGACGTAACAGTTCGTTCGCGCGGTGTTATGGAGAAATGCTCGTTCTGCGTGCAGCGTGTTCAGCTAGGAAAACTGGAAGCCAAGCGTGAGAACAGAAGACCAGTGGACGGTGAGATCGTGACGGCTTGTGCCCAGTCTTGCCCTACAGATGCGATTGTCTTCGGTGACATGCTGGATCCAAAGAGCCGTGTATCTCAGTTGCTATCCCGTGAGAAAGGCGAGCGTGCCTTCCACGTACTGGAAGAACTGAACGTACAGCCGAACGTGACTTACCTGACAAAAATTAGAAACTTAGCTTAATTTATAAATTAGATAGCGCTATGCAGCACGTATCTCCGATAAGAGAGCCTCTGGTAACGGGGGGTAAAACATACCACGATATCACCGAAGATGTCTGCAGACAGGTGGAGGCCAAGCCCAACGCACGTTGGGCCGCTGCCCTTGCTGTAGCTCTTGTAGGTCTGGCTATTTTCATCTACTCCACTTACCGTACACTTTGGTACGGTATCGGGGAGTGGGGACTTAACAAAACTGTAGGTTGGGCATGGGATATCACCAACTTCGTATGGTGGGTAGGTATCGGTCACGCCGGTACGCTGATCTCAGCTATCCTTCTCCTGTTCCGTCAGAAATGGAGAACTTCTATTAACCGAGCAGCAGAAGCGATGACGATCTTCGCTGTAATCTGTGCCGCGATGTTCCCGGTGCTACACATGGGCCGTCCCTGGTTGGCCTACTGGGTACTTCCACTGCCAAACACATTTGGTTCACTTTGGGTTAACTTTAACTCGCCGCTCCTTTGGGACGTTTTTGCGATTTCCACTTACTTCTCTGTATCGCTTGTATTCTGGTACATCGGTCTGATTCCTGACTTTGCTACCATCCGCGACAGAGCAACCGGACCAATCGCCCGCAGAGCATATGCATTCCTTTCTTTCGGCTGGACTGGTTCCGCCAAAGCCTGGTCTCGATATGAGACTGTATCCCTGATTCTTGCAGGCCTTGCTACTCCACTGGTACTTTCTGTACACACGATCGTATCGATGGACTTTGCAACCTCAGTAATCCCAGGCTGGCACACGACTATCTTCCCTCCATATTTCGTGGCAGGTGCGATCTTCTCCGGTTTCGCGATGGTACTTACGTTGATGATCATCACACGAAAAGTATTCAAACTGGAGGATTACATCACACTGGAGCACGTAGAGTCAATGAACAAGGTAATCATCCTGACAGGCTCTATCGTAGGTGTGGCTTATATCACAGAATTCTTCATCGCCTGGTACTCAGGTGTGGAATACGAGCAATACGCCTTCATCAACCGTGCTACTGGTCCTTACTGGTGGGCATATTGGGCAATGATGACTTGTAACGTAATTACACCGCAGCTATTCTGGTTCAGAACTATCAGAAGAAGTCTGACCGCTACTTTCATCATCACGATCTTCGTGAACATTGGTATGTGGTTCGAGCGATTTGTAATTATCGTTACATCACTTCACAGAGACTTCCTTCCATCTTCATGGGCAATGTTCTCTCCAACCATCATCGACATTGGTATCTATGTAGGAACAATCGGTCTATTCTTTACACTGTTCCTTCTGTTTGCCAAGTTTTTCCCTGTAGTGAACATGGCGGAGGTAAAATCAATTCTGAAGTCTTCTTCAGAAGTGAAACACCACCCACATGGTACAATGCACGGTACTGATAAGGATTCGCACACTAATACACATCCATAGCAATGACTAAAAAATTCGTTCTAGGTATCTACGATGATGAGGATGTCCTGCTGCAGGCCATCGAGAACGTCCGGGCTGCCGGTACTAAAATTTACGAAGTTTTTTCGCCATACCCAATCCATGGTATTGATGATGTATTAGGTATCAAGCGTTCAAGACTTCCAATCGTAGCATTCTTCTGCGGTTTGTTCGGAACTTCCTTCGCCCTCTGGATGCAGATCTGGATGCTGGGTTTCGACTGGCCAATGATCATTGGTGGTAAACCGCACATCGCTATACCAGCATTTATTCCTGTAACTTTTGAACTTACCGTTCTTTGCGCTGCATTCGGTATGGTGATCACCTTCTTCATCGTCACAAAGCTGAAGCCTTCTTTTAAGGTGAATGTTTTTGACAAACGCTCTACAGACGACAAGTTTGTAATGGCGATTGAGGTTACAGAAGGTGTGACTGATATGAATGCATTGAACGATCTACTTCGTTCTAACGGCGCAATTGAAGTTAACGAGAAGGAGGTAATCAAATAATGAAAGGTCTATTAAATTTAGGTATTAAAGCCTCTGCCGTACTATTCACAGGCGCTATGCTGGTAGCCTGTAGCAATGAAAAAGATCCAGGTCTTGAGTTTGCTCCAGACATGTATCACTCTATACCGCTGGATCCATACTCTCAGGTAAAAGAGAACCTTTATAACCCGGGCGGAATGAACATGCGTGAGCCTGTTCAAGGTACAGTTGCCCGTGGCAAAATGGGTTATAACATGTACCTGTCGAAAGACGAGGCTGAAGTAGCTGGTGTTGAGCTGAAAAATCCACTCGAATACAATGACCAGCACTTAGCAGAAGGCCAGGTATTGTACACTCGCTTTTGTGCTTCATGCCATGGTGACCAGGGTGATGGCCAAGGTTTGGTTGGACAGAAATTCAAAGGTGTACCATCCTATTCAGCAGGGCGTGTTGCCGAACTTCCAGCAGGTCATATTTACCATGTTATTACAAACGGACGTGGTCGTATGATGCCGCATGGTTCACAGGTTAACCCGACTGAACGTTGGAAAATTGTAATGTATGTGCAGCAGTTACAGGGCGGTGAAGCACCGGCACCTGCAGCTGATGAAACAGAAACTACAGAAGAATCAGGTACTACACCTAATAACTAAGTCTAAGGCATAATATCACAAGGATAATGACAGAAGAAAGACTCATCATTTCCAGAAAAACGAATAACAAGTTTTTCTTAATGATAGCTATAGGTGTTGTACTACTTATAGCTGGAATCATCATTGCTGCCATGGGCGGAGGCGATGCGCATCATGCTGAAGGGCATGGGGAAGCAGCAGCAGCTGGCCATGAAGCAGCCTCCTGGCTCAAAAGGCTCTATGTAAATCTCTGGTTAAATAACGTATACTTCACAGGTATAGCACTTGTAGGTGTATTTTTCATTGCGGTACAGTATGTGGCCTATGCCGGATGGTCTGTACTGATTAAGCGTATACCTGAAGCATTGGGCTACTATCTGCCAATAGGTGGTGCTGTAATGCTGATCGTGTTCCTGCTAGGTGGTCATGATATTTTCCACTGGACGCATGACTACCTTTACGATCTGAACGACGAGCGATATGACCCAATCATCGCTGGTAAAGCCCCTTATTTGAATTTCTGGTTCTTCCTGATCAGAATGATTGCTTACTTCGTTCTTTGGATACTCTTCTTCAACTGGTTGAGAAGAAACTCACTGAATGAAGACCTGAATGGTGGTACTTCTTACTATCACAAAAGCATTCGTATTTCTGCGATGTTCCTGGTAGTATTCGGCGTTACTTCTTCTACATCAGCATGGGACTGGGTACTTTCAATCGACACACACTGGTTCTCTACTATGTTTGGCTGGTATGTGTTTGCAAGCTGGTGGGTATCTGGTCTGGCAGCAATCACATTGACAGTAATAATCCTGAAGCAGAATGGTTACCTGAAAATGGTTAATGCAAACCACCTGCACGATTTAGGCAAGTTTGTATTTGCATTCTCTATCTTCTGGACGTACATCTGGTTCTCTCAGTTCATGCTGATCTGGTATGCAAACATTCCTGAGGAATCAATCTACTTCATTGAGCGATTAGGTGGTAATGGCGGACACTTCAAGTGGATTTTCTTTACTAATCTTATTGTAAACTTTGCATTCCCGTTCCTTGTTTTGATGACAAGAGATGCGAAGCGTCAGATGATCATGCTCAAAATCGTTACGATTGCAATTCTGATTGGTCACTGGTTAGACTTCTATCTGATGATGATGCCAGGTACAATGCGTACTGATGCAACTATTGGATTTATTGAGATCGGAACTACTCTTATTTTCCTGGGTGTATTCTTACTTACCTTTACAAAAGGTTTGGCTAAAGCTTCGCTGGTGCCGGTAAATCATCCATTCCTGGAAGAAAGTGTTCACCATCATGTTTAGAGATCATACTAAAAGCGTTATATAATGATTACGTTCGCCATAGGTTTATCCATAGTCCTGTTATTAGTTATCCTGTTCCTTTTATTCAGGATCGGGACGCTAGCCTCCATCTTTAGAGGATCGACACAGCGTGCTGTCGGAACCACCAAAACAAGTAACAAAGTAAACAGCCTGTTGCTGCTCCTCTTCCTGATTGGTGGAGGTGCGGCTTTTGCCTGGTCTTTTGCCGATTCATGGGAGAACATGAACCAGCCGCTTGCCTCTGTGCATGGGGCCTGGACTGATAGTCTTTTCTGGACTACCATGATCGTAATCGGTATCGTGTTTGTGATCACGCAAATCCTACTTTTCTGGTATTCTTATAAATACCAGCATAAAGATGATAAGCGTGCTTACTACTACCCAC
>NZ_AKIS01000013.1:0-35800 GCF_000277005.1 Pontibacter sp. BAB1700
AGAAATAGTTAAATATTTTATTGGTTTCATATAGTTAACAAACTTAACTGGCTTACTGACAAGTTTCTAAGCTGCTAAATATTTTTTCTTTAACTTAAGTCAGTTTCCGAAACAAAAGCCCTTAAGCAAACAATTTACCCCGGCAGACGTTCTAAACTCATTTAATGCATTCACCAAAAAAAGATATACTCCTATGGCAAACACCCAAAATGAAGGCAAAAAATTTCTGGAAAGCGTGCACCAGTTCTTTGATCACGCGGCCAGTTATTCAAAGCTTGACCCTGGTATTCTGGCACAGATCAAGACCTGCAACAGTGTATATAAAGTGTCTTTTCCGGTTGAGATCGATGGCCGTGTAGAAGTGATCGAAGGCATCAGAGTGCAGCATAGCCACCACAAACTTCCGTCTAAAGGGGGTATCCGATTCAGCATGCAGGTAGATGAGGATGAGGTGAAGGCACTTGCAACGCTGATGACCTTTAAATGCGCGGTGGTGGATGTGCCTTTTGGGGGTGCCAAGGGTGGTGTAAAGATCAATCCACGCACCAGTTCTGTCAAAACACTCGAGAAAGTAACGCGCCGTTACGCAGCTGAACTTATCAAGAAAAACCTGATTGGGCCAGGTATGGACGTACCAGCCCTGACTACGGTACGGGCAGCCGCGAAATGGCCTGGATTGCCGACACGTATCAGGCACTCAAATATGGCGAAACCAATGCGCTGGGTTGTGTAACGGGCAAGCCTGTGGGCCAGGGCGGTATCCGGGGCCGGGCAGAAGCTACTGGTCTGGGGGTATTCTATGGCATACGCGAAGCCCTGGGTGACACAGAGTACATGAAAAAGGCAGGTATAGAAGGCACTACCATGGAGGGCAAGCGTGTTATTGTGCAGGGATTGGGTAACGTAGGCTATAATGCCGCCCACTTCTGTCAGCAGGACGGCGCCATTATCATAGGCATAGCGGAACGCGAAGGCGGTATCTACAACTCCAATGGCATAGATGTGCGGAGGCTTTCAAGCACCGCAGTGAAACAGGCTCTATCCTGGATTTCGGGCAGTGCAAGAACTTTGAGAATTCAGTGGAACTGCTGGAAGAAGAGTGTGACATCCTGATTCCGGCCGCCCTGGAAAACCAGATACATGCCGGCAACGCAGCCCGCATCAAAGCGAAAATAGTTGCGGAAGGTGCTAATGGCCCTGTCACCCGTGATGCTGAAAAGATTTTGCTCGAGAAAGGAATCATCATTATACCTGACCTTTACATCAACGCAGGCGGTGTGACCGTATCCTACTTTGAGTGGCTCAAAAACCTATCGAATGTACGATTCGGACGTATGGGCAAACGTGCCGAGGAAGCCAGCCATAGACGCCTCGTCAATGCGATTGAGAGCGCTTCCGGTAAAAGCCTGACTACCCATGAGCGTACTATGCTAATACAGGGTTCTGACGAAATCAGCCTGGTGCGCTCCGGTCTGGAGGACACCATGATCAACGCTTATCACGAGATCAGAGGCGTCATGAACAAAAAGGATATACATGACATGCGCGCAGCTGCTTTCCTGACTGCCATCGAAAAGATCGGGGTGAGTTATGAAGCGCTTGGCATTTTCCCTTGATGGGTAAAAGAACTAACTGGAAAGGTCAGGATTTTGCTACCATGGCAAGGTCCTGACCTTTTTGTATGTATAGTAGCCAGTCCATTGCCTCAGCCTTATCAGTGAAATAGTTAAAGTGAATAAAGTCATGCACCGGTAACAGTTGGGAGGCAATGTAGTTGTTGACAAGCGCCTTAAAGTGGCCTCGGAAAAGATAACAGCCGCGTAAATATCCACCCCGATAATGTCCGATACCTGTGGGTAATACTCGCGGCTTAGCCAGATCTCCTGCTCTGCATCAAAAGGACCAATGCGTGATATGTCTGTACTGTAATAGCAGATCTTAGGGTTGGTTTTCACAAACTGCAGCACCTGCCAATATAAGTTTCTGAACTGATCTGTATCTGGCTTCAATTTCCAGCTAATGGATAGCACATCTGCTTCCTTCAGATAGGTAACAAGAGCATAGGACGAATCACTGATGACCATATGGCAAACCGCTTGGTTTCTGGTGTTTGTATTCGAAATATAGTATAAATTTTATTTTTGCGCAAATCCTGACTGGCAAAAGTTAAAAAACCAATCCAATTGAATACCAGACTTCTGAATAGAAAACAGTCCAATACCAGACACCTATTGTTTAAGATCAAATTATTGTAAACTTATCACAATTGTAGTGTACAAGCGATTAGATAATCAGTATAAGCTGCCGATTGAACAAAGCAAAAGGCCGGCTCTTTCATCAAGAGCCGGCCTTTTGCTTTGTTTAAACAGTCGCTATTGCAGCTTCAGCCATTTCGTATAGATCTTCTGTTGCACTGCGGTTGGTTTTTCTACACGCTCAAAACGGTAGCGTACACTCTTATCTGCCACAATCGGAATCTGCAACTCCAGCAGCTTACCGTCGCGCACAACAGTTACCGATACTTTGTCACCGATCGTACGGCCACTGATCAGGGGAGAAATGTCGCTTTCGACTCTGTAGCCGTCAATAGCAATGAGCTCGTCATTCACGTTCAGGCCTCCCTCCCAGGTACTACTGCCACGTGCCACGGTTTTCACGATGGTGCGGCCATTCTCCACTGCCGTGCCAGCTCCCCAGTTCAGGTTGAGCACACCCTCGTTCTGGTCAACGAGCCTTAGCCCGGCTGCTTCGAAAAAGCGGTTATAGTCCGGCGTCTCGGTGCCGTGCACGTAGCTCCGGAAGAAATCGTCCAGCTTGCGACCGGCGAAACGCTCCAGCGCCTCCTTGAACTCCTGCTCCGTAAAGCCACGGTTCAGCTTCTTGTAGTAACGGTCATACATGTAGCGCATCACGTCATCCAGACTTTTGTCGCCTTTGGTGTTCTTCATGATCTCCATGTTCAGCAGGTGCCCGAGCACGCCGCCTTTGGTATAATAGGACACCTCGGCATTGTTAGTGTTCTCGTTGCGGCGGTAGTACTTGATCCAGGCATCGAAGCTGGACTCGGCTACCGTCTGCACCTGGTTGCCTGGCGTGTTCTCTACTGAGTTGATGCTGCCTGCCACTACATCCAGGTAGCGCTCTGTGCGCATCAGACCGGCTCGCTGGGTGATTAGGTCATCGTAATAGCTCGTGATGCCCTCCGATACCCACAGCAGGCGGGTATAGTTTTCCTTGTCATAATCAAAGGGACCAAGTGGGGCCGGACGCAGGCGCTTCACGTTCCAAAGGTGGAAGTACTCATGCGCTACCAACGCCATAAAACCGGTATAGCCCTGCTCGGTGCCATAGTTCCAGCGGCTTGTCTGCAAGGTAGTCGAGTTCAGGTGCTCCAGTCCGCCGCCGCCGCGGTGCAGGTTGTGCACAATGAACACATAGCGGTCAACAGGCAGCTCGCCCATCAGACTGATGCATTCTTCCACTACCTTTTTCATGTCGGCCAATAGGCGCTCTGGCTGGTAATTGCCCTCCCCGTACATGGCTACTTCGTGCGGCACGCCACCTGCTTCGAATCGGAGCACTTCGTGGTTGCCAATCTCCAGAGGAGAGTCGGCCAGGATGTTGTAGTCAGGGAAGGTATAAGTAAAGTTGCCTGTGCTATTGAGGCCGGTAGACACCGTCTTCCAGTCCTTGAAAGGTTGCACCACCAATGTACCCTGCTGCTTCTGATGACCTTCCGGATACATAAATATACTTGTACCGTTCACATAGCCATGAGAGGCATCCAGGAAGCTGGTGCGCACGCTCATCTCGTAGGCGTATACCTTGTAGCGCACACGCACGGCCTCGGTTTTATTGCTGTATACACGCCAGGTGTTTTTGTCTACCTTCTCGTGGCGCAGCGCTTTGCCCGATTTGTCGGTGGCATTGAAGCCCTCCACATTTTTGGCGAACTCACGCACCAGATACGAGCCAGGAGCCCATACGGGCATTTTATAGTCAATATAGTTTTGCCGGGCACCGCTCAGCTCCACCTCTACCTCAAAATAGTGGGTATGTGGCTCAGACATCGACAAGGTATAGCGCAGGTCAGCAGCCAATGTCGACAGTGTGGTCAGGAAAAAGAAACAGAAGGATAAGAAAAGGTAAAGAACAGGTTGTTTAGGATGAAACATGCGGAATAGATGGGTTGATGATTTAAAAGCTTTCCGGCATTTTACGACAAAAAGCCTGCTTTTCAAAATCCGCAAGGTTCAGGTATAGCGTAATACTGGTGCTCATGCACACTCTGACTGGCGGTGATCCAGCCAGTTGATCGCATCCTGTATATCACAAAAGGTATTTATGATGATAAAGGAATTATAGCTCTTCAGCCCCAGGAGCCCGGATTCTTTAATCATATCATGGTAGCAATTTTCGTCTACTACCAGCGCTACATGATTTCCCGTACCCAGGTGCATCATGATCTGGGGAAAAAGCTGCACCTGTAGCCAGGTTTCCTCCTCCTCACTGAGCTTACCGATGTTGCGCAGATCGAACAGCCACTGCTTCACATGATGCTTCATGGCAAATCGAAAGGCCTCAAGCAACCCTTCTCTGAACTCTTCTGCCTGCATTGTCCGGTTGTACTGTACCATCAACCGATCTTCCACATAATCTACTGTACAGGTATCCGACTTAAACAATTCCATCCTATCAAGTTTTAAATCATCTGCAAAATTATAAAATTTATGCTAAAATATAGCTTTATTATACCATATTAATTTGATTACGCTGATAATTTATATGAACAGACATAATACTCTGACGAATGGCCCTGAAAAGCCTGTTAAAAATGTCAGAATTAAGTTTTCTGGGTGTAGCAAATCAGAGGTTTTCTGAATTAGATGGCTGATAGCAGACAGGCTGGCACGATATTTCCATAGTTATTGTTACTAAACCTAAACCCTATCGCTATGAAAAAGATGATTGCCTTAATGCTTGCCCCTGTCGTACTGCTGTTGATATTATTATCTGCGGGTACCGATCAGGCAGCCTCTCCTGCACAGGAAACAACTTCGGTGCGCTTTGCCAGCCTGAAAACAGATAAAACAGAACCTACAGCCCAATCGGCTAACTCAGAAAATCGGGATGCAGTGATAGAGTCCGATCCTGATGACGCTGACCTGGCCTGGGTAGATGCCAGTGGCACCATTGTCACGGACTCCCTGATTGCTTATGCCCTGACATTGATGGGAACGCCTTATGTGTATGGCGGTACGAGCAACAATGGTTTTGACTGCTCTGGTTTTACTTCGCATGTATACCAGGAATTCGGAGTGCCGGTAACACGTTCTTCTACCACACAGTCGGAGGATGGTATACCTGTCACGCGTGACGAGGCCCGACCGGGTGATTTGGTTGTATTTACGGGTACAAACCCGCAGGTACGTGAACCCGGCCATGTGGGCATCGTGATTTCTGAGCCCGGCGATACAATCAGTTTTGTGCATTCCTCCTCTAATGGTGGCGTAAAGATAAGCCAGGTAGAAGGTACCGGTTATGACAGACGCTTTTTGGGTATCAGGCGTGTGCTGTAAGGCATGGGTCAAACATAATTTACCTGTAATTACGTAAGATACACTATATAGCCCGACTGGCATTAGCCGGCCGGGCAAATTTCATCTAAAAAGAAATGAATATGGTGCATCCCTACATAGCCAACTCCATCAACGCCCTGGTACTGATCCTGGCCGGACTGGCAGTATACTTTCTTTCACCTTCCCGACCGCTGCTGGCCCTGATGGCACCGGTGTTCGGTATCCTGCTGCTGGCCACTACCTATCATTTAAAGCGTCACAACCGTTTTGTATTTCATACCGTTTCGGCACTCACGCTGCTGGCAGGCTTTCTGCTCATCCTCCGCATCGACCCAGACAATTTCGTGTGGGACAGCAAGCACGTGTTGATCCTGCTAATGGGTATCAGCTGCTTTTTAGCGGTACTGTCTTATGTGGCTTCTTTTTTAAGGGAACGTCGGTTGCGCGACAACACGATCTACAAGGACGATCTGTAAGGAAGATAAGCTGTAGGTTTTGGTTTCCTGCTTACAGGCATACCTTAGGTATAGAAAAAGAAAAAGCGCCTGGTGTAGCCCGTCAAGTTACACCAAGCGCTTTAAGAATCCTTCAAATCTTAACAAGCGGCGCCCTGTTTTGCAGCAGCACCATCACTCAAGACCAAAGGTAATATTTACTGCGCAAGCAGTAGATACTCACTGCTTACTAAGCCAGCTCACCATTAAGGTGAACACTATTACCAAGGCTTACTAAGACGACTGATGGATTAGACATAGCACCTCCTTTCTCTTTAGTCCGACATAAACCGTGCGCCGCTGCTCGTGGCAGTCATACGCAAGGCCGCAGCACTCGCCGCTTAACTGTTAGTATAAAGTTAAAATAACGCTGATAAGTTCACAAGGTTCAGCACTTATTTTATCACATTTTCTTTCCGGCGCATGCACACTGGCCTGTTAGTTGCATACTATATTTTTAAGTCACTCAGAATGAACCCGGTGCAAAAAAAGACTGGCTGCGACCAGGTATAGGAATATTTAACACTTGTTATCACTTTACCTTCAAATAAACGAAAGCTGCGTTGCCTTTCGTAAAAAAATCGACCAGTATCGCCTTTTAGTTGAAAAATGAATTATTTTGTCTATATTTCGTTACTAATCTTATCAAACAAAACCCAAATCATGAAAAAACACCTGCTAACCTTGTAGCCCTTATGCTCTTCTCCACTGTAGCGTGGGCGCAGAAACTTTCTCCTGTTGGCATCTGGACCAATGAAGAAGGCAAAGCTCGCTTTGAGATTTACCAGTCAGGCGATAAACTGTATGGTAAGATCGTGCAACTGAAAGAGCCACTTAGAAATGGCAAACCGAAACTGGATGATAATAATCCGGACAAAAAAATGCGCAACCGCCCACTGCAAGGCATGGTGTTCATGAAAGACTTCAAGTATGATGGCGATAACAAATGGGATGATGGTACGATCTATGACCCGGAGAGCGGCAAAACTTACTCTTGCTACATGAAAATGAAGGGCAAAGATAAAATGGAAGTAAAAGGCTATATCGGAATTTCACTCATTGGTAGGACACAGAACTGGACGCGCGTAGAGTAATCGTTTAGTCAGATCATATAATGCAAAAAAGGTTGGCCCTAAAGCCAACCTTTTCTGTTTTCAACCCTTTACTGCTATATTAAACTATTTTTAGCGCAAAAGGTTTGCTATCATACCTAACAGGCTTAAAATACCTGCAGTACTTTGTAAGTCTTGTCACGGAAAACAAACGTTTCACCGCTGGTTTTACCAGCCATCGCCTTGTAAAGTGGTGACATACCTGAAATGGCGTAAAACGACTCTCCGTCTATTTTCATCTCTCCCAGGCTAACACCTATAAAGTAGTTCTGCAGTTCCGTCATCACCACCGCTCCAAATGATACTTCCTTGTTCTCTTTCGTTGAATTCACCCGTTTAAGAACTCCCATGGTCGTGATCAGTTCATCAAGTTGACGGGCATACATATCCCGCTGTATCTGACAGGCCTCCCTGAATGATTCAAATTTGTCCTCAATTGCGCCATGGTGCTCGTTAGCACTTTCCTGCGCCTCGTCCATGGCCTCTTTCGCTGCCTGTATTTGCATATTTAATAACCTGGTGGACTCCTGCAGTAGTTTTTTCTTCAGTTCAAGTTCTTGTGTTAGCGTCATCATGATATATACATTATCCGGTAAACGATCAGTTTTGGAGGGTGTCAAAATATCTATGTTTGCTTATAACTCCGAATGACATGGAATGTTTTAAATACGTATAAACAGTAATATTCTGACTCGCAATTGCAATATTAAGCCGATTCCCAGAAGACCTATAACGCAAAAAGTACGTGAATGTTGGGTGCAGTTACTATAAAAATCTCAGCCCAGATAGGGAAGTTTCAGGATTTCATGTAACTTATACCGCACTACCGGTTCTGTGTTGTCGGAATTTACCAGGAATCCCAAAACGCCTCTATTCATGAAACACGCTTTACTTCTCTTGCTGTGCCTCTTGATGGTTTGCCTGCAGGCCAAAGCCACACATATAGTAGGTGGTGAACTGGAAATAGAGCATCGCTCAGGCTATACCTACCGCATCACGATGAACCTCTACTTTGACGATGTAAACGGTACACAGGGCGCACGGGATCCTTCAGCCAATATCCGGATTTTTGACAAGCTGAACAACCGCTTCATGATGGATGTGCAGCTGCCCCTGCGCAGTGACACCTATGTGAACTATACCGATATAGCCTGTACGATCGGAGAGCTGCGTACACGGCGCATTGTATATTCCCAGGATGTGGTCTTATCGCCTAATATGTTTAACAGTCCGCAGGGCTATTATATGGCCTGGGAGCGTTGCTGCCGTAACCGTACGATCAATAACATTGTGATGCCGGATGCGGCCGGCCAGGTGTTTTACATGGAGTTTCCGCCTGTTACGAGAAATGGCTCTCAGTTCGTCAACTCTTCTCCCCGCCTGTTCCCGCCGCTTAGCGACTATGCCTGCGCCAACGAGCTGTTCTACTACGACTTCAGCGGCACAGATGCTGACGGCGACTCGCTGGTGTATGACATGGTTACCCCGCTTAACGGGTACGCCACTGCAGACCCTACCAATGCAGCTCCCATCGCCAGACCTGCACCCTATCCTGAGATCATATGGCTGCCCGGTTATAACCGCGAAAACCAGATACAAGGCACCCCTCCTATTATCATTGAAAAGCAAACGGGTAGATTGACGGTACGCCCGGATCGTATTGGCCTCTTTGTATTCGCGGTGCGTGTGCAGGAGTATCGCAATGGCGTGAAGATAGGCGAAGTGCGACGCGACTTCCAGCTCCTGGTAAAAGACTGCCCCCGCAACGAGAGTCCTGCCGTGCAGGCCAGGGTGAACGGTCAAACCACCAATTACAAGCGAGGAGATGTGATCCGGATCAGCCGGATGATGCCCGCTGCCTTAACGTAGAGTTTACCGATCCGGATCCTAATTCCAGGATTACACTTTACGCGCGTCCTGTGAACTTCAGCAGCGACCTCTATACCTTCTCAGGCACTACCAGTGGAGTCGTGAACGTACCAGGCGGGCAGGAGTCGCTCAATGCGACCGTTTGCTTTGATGAATGCTTTGACACGGAGGGACAGGTCTTTAAGCTCAACCTCATCGTGAAAGACAATGGTTGTAGTCTGCCAAGGCAGGATACACTGCAGGTGAGCTTTGTGATTGATCCTATACCTAACGAACCGCCTTCTATCCAGTTATCAAAACCTGATCGCTTGTTCACTGTGATGGAAGGTGATGTGATTGACTTCAACGTGCTCGGATTTGATGCCGACAACGACGAGGTCACTATCTCAGCCAGGGGGTTGAACTTTGATATGAACTCACTGCCAATCAACTTCCAGGGCGGCAGCGGCATTGGGCAGGTACAGTCGCCCTTCAGTTGGCAAATAGACTGCGAAACGCTCAGGCAGGACGCTTATCAGATCGAATTTACGGCGACCTCCATGGTGTGCGGCGAAGAACTGACAAGAACTGAAATCATAGAGGTGCGAACAGACTACCCGAATCAGATACCGGTGCTGACAACTGATAAACAGGTATTGGTATTTGAGGTGGACCTGAATGAACCTTTCGAGGCTAATTTTAATGGTACTGACCTAGATGGGCATTTGCTCAGCATGCTGGCACGTGGCGAGAATTTTGACCTGGACAAAATGGGGATGACTTTTACGTCGACAGGCGGACTGGGCGCAGCTACCGGCAAGTTTAACTGGATAGCGAATTGCGACGCTTTCCAGCAGGGTGTACTGCGAGTTGATTTTATCCTGCAGGAAGATGCCTGCGCACCGTCCCCGCTGCAGCTGATTACGATGGAGTTCAAAGTGAAAGTTCCAGATTACAAAACCTTTATTCCGCCCAACATCTTCACGCCGAATGATGACGGCCTGAACGACTTTTTTGAGATACCCGGTATGCCGGCTGACGTGTGCACGAGTGCCTTTCAGCACATCCGCATTTACAACCGCTGGGGCAAAGAAGTGTTCGCCAGCACGGCGCACAACTTTAAGTGGGACGGCAAGGACGTGAACGACGGGGTATACTACTATGTGATCGACTATGGTGCCGATAAATTCAGAGGATCTGTGACGCTGGTGCGCTAATGCAATCAGGTCATAAAAAGAATAACCAGGTATAGTGTGAGCCAGAGCGCGCCCAGGAAGTGCCAATATGTATTGAGCATCGAGAGTTGCAGTCGGCGGTACGGGTCGCGGATAAAGATGAGGCTGCGTACGCCATCGCTTGCCATATGAGCAGTCTTGATGAGCAGAAAAGCCAGGAAGATCATACCGCCCAGCAGGTGCAGCAGGTGCAGTGCCGTGATCAGGTATAGGTAACTGCCCGAGGCTTTGCCGGTGAAGTAGGCTCCGGAGACAGTCAGCTCGCGCCAGCCCAATATCTGGGCGCCGATAAAGGCCACTCCCAAAAGAAAGGTACCGGCCAGGTAACGGGTCATTTTCCGGAGTTTATCCTTCTTGTATATGCGGGGAACTTTGCTGATGGTGTAGCTGCTGAAAAGCAAAAGCAGCGTGCTGACGCTGAAAAACTTAGGAAGAGAGAATTGTTCACTGCCGAAACCGCCCGTCCGAACAAAAGCTACCACCAGCACAAAGAACAGTACGCCAATACCAACCATACTCAGGTATAGCAACATCCGTATCGGGTGCAGATGCTCTATTTTGCCAAATGCTGAGCCCTGGCGTGCGTCTACCTTATTCTTTCTATCCTGGTTCATGTCGAGTCATATCCCCCGAGCATTCCCGTCTTATGGCTGCGGGCCTTCTCTTTTCAATTTGAATGAAGGGTAATTTGTCTATTTCTATATACCATCTAGAGGGGTTTATAGTTTTGAAAATGCTTCACAAAAAATAAGATTTCACAGTGTTATTCATGATCTGAAGTAAGTTTGACCATTGCAAGAAAATATTCAGCCTGCTTTCTTGAAAAAATACCTGCACTAAACCTCAACTACCGCTTTACCTTTCTCGGCTGTTTTGCGTTAGCAGGAGTACATGCTACATCAAGCTCATTTATGACCAAATTTTTACTGACTTTACTTTGTATTTTATCTATTACCGCATCTGCGTGGGCACAGCAGCACCGTATACCTTATACGGCCAACAACAGCATGCAAGTGAGCCTGGAGGGAGAAAGTAACACTTACGATTTCCAGTCCAATAAAATGCTGGTGCGCTACGATCAGAATACCCGTAAGCTCGAGTGCCTTTTGCCTATCGAGAACCTGCTTCCGGCTAATGATTCCAGCCCGGTAGCCATGGTGCAGGACATCTTTTTTGTATCCCGCTATCCGGATCTTTACATCGAAATAGAAGCGCCGATCGAGCAGATCAATGCCGGAAACCGCAACCGACAGACACTGAACAGTAGAGTATTTATCAATATACAAGGTATCATTAAAGAAATAGTCGTCCCGGTCACCTTTACGCCTGATCGTAACATGATCACCTTCAGTACCAGTTTTGAACTGATGCTACAGGACCTGCGTCTGCGGGTGCCTGCACGCTATACCTCCAGGCTGACGGGCCGCATGCTGTTCACGATACACAGTGCACGCTGGGCCGACATCAGGAACCGCTAAAAACACATTGCTATGCGCCTATTGCAGGCTGCCCGCCAATTTACGCTGTTGCAGGTACTCCGAAACACCCTCTCCTACCTGCTGCTTCTGGCCCTGCTGACAAGCCGGCCCACAGCTGGCTATGCCCAGAAAGTAGCCCTGGTGCTGAGCGGTGGGGGTGCAAAAGGTATAGCGCATGTGGGAGTACTGAAGGCGCTGGAGGAGAACAACATCCCGATCGACTACATCGTGGGTACCTCCATGGGTGGCATCGTGGGGGCCCTCTATGCGGCAGGCTACTCTCCCGCTGAGATCGAGTACCTGATCCACACCGAGGCTTTTCAGGCCTGGGCTACGGGCAAGCCGGAGCAGAACTATACCTACAACTTTGCCTCCCCGGACCCAAACCCCTCCCTGCTCAAACTGCACGTAGCACTAGACTCGGCTTTCCAGGCCAAGCTCACATCCAATCTCGTTAACGATGCTTCACTCAATTTTGCCCTGGCCCAACTACTCTCCCAGCCTGCTGCCCGTGCCGGCTACGATTTCGACAAACTCATGGTGCCCTACCGCTGCGTAGCCGCAGATATCTTCACCCAACAACAGGTGATCCTGCGCAAGGGGCAGCTCGCCGATGCAGTGCGGGCCACGCTTACGGTGCCCTTGTTCTACAAGCCCATCCGGATAGAGAAGCGCCTGCTCTTTGACGGTGGGTTGTACAACAACTTTCCTGTGGACGTAGCCCGAAATGACTTCAATCCGGATATCATCATTGGGGTGAACGTATCGTCCAAAACCTACAGCGAGTACCCCTACGACAAAGATGATTTCGACCTGGCTTATACCTTGCTCTACGCCATGATGTCGAACTCCGACTCGACGGCTCTGCATGAAAAGGACATTTACCTGCAGCCTGAGCTGGGCAACCTGACTTCACTTGATTTTAAAAATGTAGAGGACTTTTTCGCAGCGGGTTACAAGGAGGCGAATACGAACATGGAGCAGATCCTGCAGAAAATAAAACGCAGGGTAGGTCCTGAGCAGCTCAGTGCAAAGCGGGAGAAATTCAGAAGCGGGTTTCAGCCACATGCCTTCCGCAACGTCGAGATACAAGGCCTTAAAAGAAACCAGCAGGGTTTCGTAGAGCGCTTTTTCAGAAGTTCACAGGGGGACGGCTATACCATACAGGAAGTAAAAACGGGCTATTTCCGTTTGGCTGCCATTGATAACTTCCGCAACCTCTACCCGACCATGCGTTACGACAACAAGGCCAAGACTTATGACCTGCTCCTCAACGTGAAAAAGGAGGACGGTTTGAAGATCGCCCTGGGAGGCGTCCTGGCGTCCCGCCCGATCGACAATATATACGCCGGTCTGGAGTACAGTGTGCTCGGTCGGCAGCTCTATACCTTTGCCGGAAGTTTTCAGACGGGCAGGTTCTACCAAGGCGCTCAGTTGCGGACGCGCATTGACGTGCCTGCCAGCTTGCCTTATTATGTGGAGCCCGCCTTTACCTATAACCACTGGAATTTTCTGTCCACCACGGGTTTGCTGCTGGAGCGTAACAACCTGCCACTGCTGGAACAAACCGATCGCAACTTTGCCGTTAATTTGGGCTTCACCAATACCTACAAAGGCAAGCTGGTACTAAGTGCGGCTTATGCGCAGCACATCGACAGGTATAGCAACCGCCTTGAGATTCAGCGATCCGACACACTCGATCGCACGGCAACCAGCGGCATGACTGCAAGCGCCACTTTCAGGCGTGGCGGGCTCAACCGTAAGCAGTACCCCTCAGGCGGGCGCATGTTCACGGCCACGGGCCGACTGGTCAGCGCTACCGAAAAGTATAGCCCCGGCTCAACGTCCAATGCAATACAGGAGCTCTCATCAGATCATAACTGGTTTTATGGGCGTTTGCTTTTTGAGGACTTTCTGGGCAATGGTAGCCACCGTATTGGCTACAGGCTGGAGGGCGTGATTTCGACGCAGCCTTTCTTCAGCAACTACCGCTCTACCCTGACCATAGCGCCGGCCTTTCATCCTTTGGCTGACAGCCGCACGCTGTTTCTGGATCGGTTCAGGGCACATGAATTTGTGGCGGGTGGACTGCAATACGTGTACCTGATCACGCCCAGACTGGAGGCCCGCACCGAGGGGTATGTGTTTCAGCCCTACCGGCCAATTCTTCAGGACAGTGACCAGCAGGCGTACTATGGAAAGAAACTCACAGGTACGGGCGTGGCTGCCACGGCAGCTGTCGTTTACCATGGCATCCTGGGCCCTGCTGCGCTGAGTCTGAATTATTACAACGACCAGACCAAAGAATGGGGCGTGCTGTTTCACCTTGGCTTTCTGCTGTTTCAAAACAAAGCATTAGAGTAGCCCGGGTGGTGAGTCTGACAGTTCGGGCGGGTGAATCTGCTTTTTGGAAGGAATGGTCTCCAACTATTTCCCACTTACCCAATAATCTCTATATTTGGCAATTACAACCAACCCATACCTGTATGAAAAAACTATTTGCTCTTTTACTTGCAGCTGCCGTACTGCAGTCCTGCTCACAGACAAGCACGACCAACGAAGGTCAGGAAATCACCACAGCTGCTACTGAAACGGATGCGAATACCTATGGCGCTTCATTCACGGAAGACAACGTACTCTCTGCGGTCAACTACAGCAGGCTGTAAGTGGAAACGACTCTATACAGGCTACCGTTGCTGCTGAGATCGTGCAGAGCTGTCAGTCAAAAGGATGCTGGATGGATGTGAAGCTGGAAGATGGCAGCACGATGAAAGTAACGTTCCGCGATTATGGTTTTTTCCTGCCGGTGGAGGACCTGTCAGGCAAAACGGCTGTATTTACAGGTATAGCCAGGCATGAGGTGATCTCAGTAGATGACCAGCGCCACTTTGCCGAGGACGCAGGCAAGTCAGCTGAGGAGATTGCCGCTATTACCCAACCAAGAGAAGAACTGCGCTTTGTGGCAGACGGCGTGAAATTGAAATAGGCAGCAAAGCCATACCTATACCTGAGCGGCTGTTCTTCCAGAGCAGCCGCTTTTTTTATACCTGTCCTTTGGGTTCACCTGGCCGTTTACGCTTGCCAGATGTCATATTTTAAAGTCATCGGTACTTGGCAGCCTGCGTCCGGTTCTCTATTTTTACAGATCAAACAGAAATACCTTATGGCCCTAGCAAACGATCCGGCTACTGAGATTCAGGAGCTCACCCAACGCATAAACTACCTCAATTACCAATACTACCAGAACAGCATTTCTGAAGTCTCTGACTACGAATTTGACATGATGCTCGAGCGGCTGCAGCAACTGGAGCAGCAGCACCCGGAACTGCGCCAGCCCAACTCCCCTACCCAGCGGGTGGGCGGCACCATCACCAAGAGCTTCAAAACAGTGTACCACAAGTACCCGATGCTCTCGCTGAGCAACACTTACTCCGAGGAAGACCTGCGGGAGTTTGACAAGCGCGTGCGCAAGATCGTGGGTGACGAGGTGGAGTATGTGTGCGAGCAGAAGTTTGACGGGGTAGCGATTAGCCTGACTTATGAGAACGGAGAATTTGTACAGGGCGCCACCCGCGGTGACGGAACAAGAGGCGACGATATCACAGCCAATGTGCGTACCATCCGTGACATTCCGCTGCAGGTGCACGGCAAAGACTACCCCGAAAGCTTTGAAGTGCGTGGTGAGGTTTTTCTGCCCTTGCAGGTGTTTGAGCAGCTGAATGCCGAACGTGAAGAAGCCGGTGAGCAGCTTTTGGCTAACCCCCGCAACGCCGCCTCCGGTACGCTCAAGCAACAGGACTCAGCGATCGTAGCCAGCCGTAAACTGGGCTGTTTTTCTTATGGCTTCATGAGCTCTCCCAGTCCGTTTGACACACACTCGGAGAGTCTGCAGGCTATCCAGAAATGGGGCTTTAAGGTATCCGATACCTGGCGAAAGTGCAGCTCCATTGATACCGTGCTGGACTACATCAACGAGTGGGAACAGAAACGCCACGAGCTGCCGATCGCCACAGACGGTGTGGTCGTGAAAGTGAACAGCTATGCCCTGCAGGAAGAACTGGGTTATACCGCCAAGAGTCCGCGCTGGGCGATCGCCTACAAGTACCCGGCTATGAGTGCTGTAAGCCGCCTGCTTGACATACAGTACCAGATCGGGCGTACCGGCGCCGTGACCCCTGTGGCCATCATGGAGCCCGTGCTATTGGCCGGAACAGTTGTAAAAAGAGCCTCTGTGCACAATGCCAACGAGATACAGCGTCTTGACCTGCGTCTGGGAGATATTGTGCACGTGGAAAAAGGCGGTGAAATCATACCAAAGATCACCGGTGTGGACTTCAGTAAACGCCCTGCCGACTCGCAGCCGATCATCTACCCGACACATTGCCCGGCCTGTGGTACCGAACTGGTGCGCGCCGAAGGCGAAGCGAACTTCTACTGCCCGAACGAGGAAGGTTGCGCACCGCAAATCATGTCCAAGCTGGAACACTTTATCTCCCGCAAAGCCATGAACATTGACGAGCTCGGCCCCAAAACCATCGAGCAGCTCTACAATGCCGGATTTGTCCACAACGTAGCCGATCTGTATGACATTACCTTCGAGCAGTTGGTGAACCTGGAACGCATGGGTGAGAAATCAGCCAACAACATCCTTAACAGCCTGGAGAAATCGAAGCAGACACCTTACGACCGCGTGCTGTTTGCCCTGGGTATACGCTACGTGGGGAGCACCGTGGCTAAGAAACTGGCTGAGCAGTTCCCAGATATTGAGTCACTGCGTGGCGCCCTGTACGAAGAACTGATCGCGGTGAACGAGATTGGCGACCGCATTGCGCAGTCGCTGCTACAGTACTTCAGTAGACCAGAGCATCAGGAACTGATTGAGCGCTTAAAGGCCTCCGGTCTGCAGTTCAAGGGTGAAAACACTGCTCCTGAAATGGAAAGCGATAAACTTGACGGTAAGACCTTTGTGATATCAGGCGTGTTTGAGAGTGTGAGTCGCGAGGAATTGCAGCGCATCATTGTCAGCCACGGTGGCAAAGTGGTCAGTTCTATCTCAGCCAAACTCTCCTACCTCGTGGCCGGTGACAAAATGGGACCTTCCAAACTCGAGAAGGCTAACAAACTCGGCATTACCATCCTCTCTGAGGACGAGTTTCTAGGGATGGTCAGCCATTAACCTTACCACCCCTGCAAAAAGTAAGCGCCGGTCTACAAGAGGCCGGCGCTTACTGATTTACAAACAAACAATAAAAACAATTAAACTTTAAAACAGGCCTTTAAGCCATATACCCAACACATCATATCAGCTGGGGTTTATGCTACAAATGGAGGCATTTAAGCCGATAAATAAAAATGAAATAGACGAACAGCTGAAAAGGATATACAAACAACCGTTTCTCGCCTTTTCTGATTTGATCTTTTAAATTGAAGCTTTGATAGGGCTCGTTTGCCCTTCTGTATAGTATAGGCTCGTGGTTATATGGAAGCAACGTAATATTGCTTAACTTCAGCAACAGACTTACGTTTAGATTCGCTTTCATCACCCATTAGCATTACAGCCTTGAACTTGATAGCCCTACCACCATTTACCATGAAAAAGCGGTACAAATTAGCCATACATGTGGCAGCCTGGGCGTTTTTTGGAGCTTGGATCTTCTACATTCAGTTTCAGCGCGGCCTTTCTTTCAATAAGGCCGTTGACTCACTGGTGGGATTAAGCTTTGCCATGATGATCTTCTACCTCAACTGGTATGTGCTGATCCCCCGCTTTCTTGCCCGAAACCAGATCTTTGGATACCTGGGAGTTGTCCTGCTTACGCTGACTGCCGTCGCACTGGTACGCTCGCCTCTCGACTTTTACGTGTTCCGGGAGTTTAACCCGGGTATGACAATGCTCTACTCCTCTGATCGCATTCTCAATTATGTGCTGGCGGGCCTGATCGTAGTGTTCATCAGTTCGGCCCTGAAGGTAACCGGCAACTACATCCGCAATGAGCGGCGTAACAAGGAGCTTGAAAACCAGAAACTGGCTGCCGAACTGAATTTTCTGAAATCGCAGGTGAACCCGCACTTTCTTTTTAACACGCTCAACAACATTTACTCGCTGGCCTACAAGCAGTCACCCGAGACGCCGGATGCCATCATGAAGCTATCACTCCTGATGCGCTACATGCTTTATGAAAGCAACGACACGCTGGTGAGTCTGGAGAAGGAAGTAGAACACATTCAAAACTTTATAGACCTGCAGAAGCTGCGCCTGCGCGAACAGACCAGCATCCGCCTGAACGTGGAAGGTGACACATCCGGCAAACAGATTGCACCAATGCTGCTGATGACACTGGTGGAGAACGCTTTCAAGCACGGACTCGTGAGCCGCAACGAGGTGGGTATTACGCTCAACCTGGTTATAACGGATGACTGGCTCCAGTTCTCTACCGTGAACAACAGCAGTACTCACAAAAAGAAGGACTTTGGCGGCATTGGTTTGCAAAATCTAAAGCAACGCCTTAACTTGCTCTACCCTCACCGACACGAGCTGTATTTAGAAGAAAAAGACGATACATTTTTTGCTTCGTTGAAACTGTACTTCCAACCAAAAAAATAAACCTATGATCATCCGCTGCCTTGCCGTTGACGACGAGCCACTTGCCCTCGACATCATTGAGAGCTATGTGAGCAAACTTACTTTCCTCAAACTCGTGAAAACGTGCTCCAGCGCCACGGAGGCCATGCAGGTACTGCAGGAAGAGCAGATCGACCTCATGTTTTTGGACATCGAGATGCCCGAACTCACGGGTATACAGTTTCTGAACATTCTTAAGAACCAGCCGCTGATCATTTTCACAACGGCTTATCCCAATTATGCGCTTGAGGGCTTTAACCACGATGCCGTGGACTACCTCCTCAAGCCGATTCCCTACGACCGCTTTCTGAAGGCTGTGACCAAAGCACAGGAACGCTTGCAGCGCAGCCATAAGTCACCGGAGGCCCCGGCAGCCGCCCCTGCCCCACATGTACCCGAGCAGGATTTCATGTTCGTGAAAGCCGACTACAAAACCGTGCGCGTAGACTTTGCCGACATCCTCTGGATCGAGGGCCTGAAGGACTACATCATCATCCAAACCAAGGACCAGAAGATCATCACGCTCCTGAGCATGAACAAGGCGATGGAAAAGCTGCCTGAGTCAAAGTTCATGCGCGTGCACCGTTCCTTCATTGTGGCCCTTCACAAGATCGACAGCATCGAGAAAAGCCGCATCCGCATCGGCAACAAGGAAATTCCGATCGGCGAGGTATACAAAGACCATTTTCTGCATTGGGTGGAGGAGAATAATATACAATAGGGCTTTGTCAGGTAAATACCAGAAGTATCAAATTAGGGATGAAAATTTAGGCAGCTGGCTTGCTCAATTGTTCAATACCTGATATGTCTACCTTCTGCTTGGCTTGCCACAAGTCATAATTCACCTGCAGATTAATCCAAAACTGAGGAGTGGTGCCAAATGCTGCAGATAATTTCCATGCCATCTCTGGACTGATTCCGGCATGACCGTTTAATATCATGGAGAGGTTCTTGCGGCTGATAAAGATCTTTTCAGCTATCTCAGTAATGGAAAGGCCTGTGCTATCCGTGTATCTCCTTAAAATCTTGCCTGGATGGGCTGGGTTGTACATTAACATCATTGCTAAAAAATTCTATTGGTAATAGTTGCCATTTGTTTGACTAATGGTAGTCTACATAATTAACATCCAACACTTCAATATTTTCACCGACAAACTTAAAAGTGATCCGCCAGTTTCCGCTAATCTTCACGGCCCAGTGGCCTTTGAGATTGCCCTTAAGCTGATGTAACCCATATCCCGGCACATTCAAGTCTTGGATCGAAATAGCGGCATGAAGCACCGTAAGTATCTCGCCAATTTTGTCTAAGTGCTGAGGGTTTAGTTTAGATCCGTCCCCCTTTAAGAAGAACTTTTCTAACCCCTTATGTTTGAAACTAACTATCACATCGCAAGTATAACCTGTTACGTTACAAGTTACAAGTTGTTTTAACGATAAATATATTGTCTTTAAAAAATTAAGCCGTTGGTTGCTTCCCAAAAAAAGCTTGATATGAGACACTAAACCCTAAACACTTGCAGATTCCGCTGGATAGTTCGAACTTCGTGCTTTGGAAAAACAGCGCATGATACAAGATAAATTAAAAGGAACGGGTGTTGCTCTGGTAACCCCTTTTACCAGCAACATGGCCGTGGACTTCGACGGACTACGCCAGTTGCTTGATTTTACCATCGAAGGTGGTGTGGAGTACCTCGTGGTAAACGGAACCACAGGCGAATCGGTCACCACCACAACTGAGGAGAAAGCTGAGATTCTGGCTTTCGTGAAGAAGCATGTAAACGGTCGTGTACCACTGGTATATGGTCTGGGCGGCAACAACACACAGCACGTACTCGACACAATCCGGAAAACTGACCTGGAAGGTATAGCCGCCGTGCTTTCGGTGAGCCCCTATTACAACAAGCCATCGCAGCAAGGCATCATCCAGCACTATACGCAGATCGCCGATGCCTGCCCGGTGCCGGTTATCCTGTACAACGTACCGGGTCGCACGGGCAGCAACATTGCCCCTGACACGACTGTGCGTCTGGCAGCTCACCAAAACATCATCGGTATCAAAGAAGCATCCGGCAACCTGGAACAGTGCATGCACATTGCCAAGCACAAGCCGGAAGATTTCCTGTTGATCAGCGGCGATGATATGCTGACCCTACCAATGATCGCATTCGGTGCTGTGGGTGTAATCTCCGTGCTGGCCAATGCCTTCCCTGAGAAGTTCAGCAACATGATCCGCCTGGGCTTGTCAAATAAATTCAAAGAGGCTTCTGACCTGCTATTCGACTTCGTGGACATCAACCCGATGATGTATGAAGAAGGTAACCCGGTGGGCGTGAAAGCCCTGCTGGAGCGCTTTGGCGTATGCGGTGGAGCAGTGCGTCTTCCTTTAGTGGAGGCTTCTGCCGGTCTGAAAGACAGACTCTACAAGAACCTTTAGGCTTAGGATTAAGGTATAGCATACAGAACGGGAAGGTTGGCAGCAGTCAGCCTTCCTGTTTTTTGTTTGCCCGAAAGATATTTTCGCTATATTCGTTTTCTTCCATTCTAATTCCTTACCACAATGCGTATACCTGCGATCCTGTTTTTAGTACTGAGCATGGTGGCCTGCAACAATTCCCCGGACCAGTCGCAGGCCAACCGGACGGATCATACGCACCTCCTCGAAACGGACACCAGTCTGGTGCAGGCACCTGACTCAGCCAAACTGCCCGCCGATGACGAATTGCAGCACTATACCCCTGACACTACTGATCTGAGTCCAGAGCCCAAATCCGCTGCTAAGATCATGATCGAAGGACGCTTCCATAAGCACGAAGTATGGCAAGGTGCGGAGCAGAAGCCCTGGATGGCCTTGGTGCAGGATGACAGCGTTTTCCGGCTGCAGCCCAGCGGTATGCAGGTCACCACTTTTTTTGATCCGGTCTATGACAAGGGCCGGCAGGTACGCTCTGGGCGTGAAGTTCGGGGGGAGCACCCGAATACACTCCTTTTTGTGACAGGTATAGCCAAATTACAGGCCAGTGAAGTGGACACAGTAGGCTACCCGGATCAGGTGATTCTGCCGAATACTGCCATCGACCTCAGGTATAAAGGCAAGACCTATACCCTGGCAGCCAGCGGTGACAGCATCCAGCAGGAAGGCTCAGAGTCTTACTCGGTCCGGAACTACAGATGGACAGTGACAGGCACTAAAAACGGACGTAGGATCACACAGGAGTTGGCCTCTGACGAGAATTTCGAAAGTGCCATTTACGTACTCCTCTGGGTAGGCGACTTGGACCGCGATGGCATACCGGATTTACTGGCCGATCTATCCAACCATTTTAACACCTCCAAGGTCACCCTCTTTCTGTCTTCTCTTGCCGAAAAAGGAAAACTTTATAAGAAAGTAGCTGACTTCAAAACAGAAGCTTATCCCGAGATTGTACCTCCTGACAGTGTAGCAAAACCATAAATCTGCCTTAGCGTTATATACCTGCGAAAGCAAACGCAAGGTATAGCCGTGAGAAAACATAGAGGCGAACTCGACATTGACGAGGATATTCAACTGGAGAGCACCAACTGGAAAGTTCAGCGGGTAGCATGGGTTGTGATGAGCATCTTTGTACTGGCTGCCTTGCTCGGTTTTACCGGTGATGGTGGCATCGGCAATCTACAGAGCTTAAAAGCTGGCGACAGTGCTGAAGGACTCGAAGTAGAATATGAACGCTTTATCAGACGCAGTGCCCCTGCCGAAATCAAAGTGAAGCTGCATGCCTCTACCAGTGACTCTCTCACAGACTTACACCTCAGCAAAGACTTTTACGAGCAACTCAAAATAGACAAGGTGGTGCCTGAGCCCGCCGAAGTCTATACAACCGGGCAGGGCATTACCTACCGCTTTACTACGGCCAGGCAACCTTTTTCCGTTACCTTCTACCTGACACCAAAAGGAATGGGCTCGCTGCCTCTGCACTTCTCCACAGCCGAAAAACAGGTAGCTATCACACAGTTCATTCACCCTTAATTCGACCCTATGGAAACCGTTATCAGAGGATTGATCCTGTATGTTTTCCTGATGATCATTTTCAGGATAAGCGGTAAAAGAACCTTGTACGAAGCCACTGTTTTTGATTTTGTGCTCCTCCTGATCATAGCCGAAACTGCGGAGCAGGCACTCGTTGGCGAAGACCATTCCTTGATGAACAGCTTTGTGTTGATTATCACGCTGCTGCTTACCGACATCAGCCTTTCGCTTCTGAAACAGAAATATAAGGGGTTTGGAAATGTGCTGGATGGTGTGCCTGTGATCCTGCTCGATGACGGCAAACTGCTGCACGAACGGCTGAAAAAAGTGCGGGTGGACGAGGCTGATATTATGGAGTCGGCACGGGCGCTGCGGGGTCTGGAGCGACTCGAGCAGATCAAGTACGCCATTCTGGAAAAGGACGGTAAGATCACCATTATCCCGAAAGAACAGGAACAGAAGGAAATAGAAAAGGTATAGCTTTTTCAGGCTATACCTTGGGCTTTTGGTCTTACAGCAATGCCGCGTTATTTATCGCTCAGCACGTACCTGGCTTCCACTTCTTTCTTGATGTTTTCGAGTCCGTCCTCAAACTCCTCTCCCACTGTACTGTCGATCAGCAAACCTGAGAACTTACGAACCGGGTTGTCGCCCATGTATTTATCAAAGTGCCAGGTGAGTTTTGTGCCTTCTTCTGTCTCCTCTAATACAAAAGTGCTGTGCGCTTTGTCATCTTCTTCAAATTCGAGGTTGGTAACCAGTCGGCTGGGCGGTTCCGCCGCTACGATTGTCACAATGCCCTGCCCAATGCCGCGTCGCTGGCTGGTCCAGTTGTAGCGCGCCCTATTGGTGGACCGGCGTAGCTAAGCGACTTACCGGTATCAATATGATGCCCAGGAAGCCAGTTAGGCCAATTCCGTAAGTCACTGAGCTGCTCATAAGCCACATCGGCAGGTGCATTGATGATGATATCACGCTGCAAATGGATCTGGCGAGGCAGACTGATGGATATGACGCCCAGTATGGCGATTAAAGTAACGGCTCCTAGCAGGAAAGACTTTAACACATGCATATAAGTGAGAGGTAAACGTAAAATTTTATCAATCCAAAGAAATTAAATACAATTTCGAAAATATCATAGAAAATGAAAAAAACCACAGCTGTTACGCTGTGGCCTTTCTCAGATGGAAATTCAATACTAATGTATAGTCACTTATACGCAATGGTGAAAAAAAGTATACAATATAGTATGGGCATTTTTAAAACCTCTGTACGCTAGTATCTTCCACTCCTATCAGGGGAGCCATAGTGGTCATCGCCGAAGTCTCTGAACTCGTCTGCATTTCCATACGAGGCATCGTGGCGGAAGCCATGATTGCCCCGGCTGTCGAAGTCACGGTACAGGTCGCCTTCCTCCGGATTGTCGTAGTTCGGGTTGTAGCCTGAGTTGTAACGGTAGCGGGTCCGCTCAAAGCGATCCGGGTCAGCAAACCTCGGGTTGCCCCTGCTGATGCGGTCCAGGTCGTTCTCTGAACCATACGGAAGTCCATACTCATCATGCCTTGGCACTCCGGTATAGTTGCTGGTATCATACATGGTGTTGTAGTAGTCCGCCATGTTGCCACGGTAGTTGCCTTCAAATCTATCACGCTCTTCGTGTCGTGCACGATACTGACGGCCAGCTCCTTCGTCTTCCTGTCTTCTGTCCCAGTCGCGTTGCTCTCTGCGGTACTGCTGTTGGCGCGGATGCTCCTCATGGTATTGGCGGCTGAAGTCGCCATAATTCTGATCTCTATAGTCTCTCATGTTTTTGCTTTTTTAAAATGACAGCCGCAGAGGACACTCTCCCCTGCGGCTGTTTGATTTTACATATTAATGACGATTGTGCCGGTCTTCGGAGCGGCGCTGGCGGTCATTCTGTCCCCAGCGGTCCATGTTGCTATAGTAACTATCTTCGCCGAAGTGATCTCGGCCCTCCGTATGGTTGCGGCCTGCAAAGCCTCCGCTGTAGTCATTGTCATACTGTCGGTTGCCCATCTCATAGCGTCGGTATGACTCGTAGTCGCCCATAGATGAGTGACCTCTGAAATCCCGGTCACCCCGCCCTACATCATGGCCGAAGCGTTCATCCGGCATGCCTGTTCGCATCCAGCTGTTTCCCTGCCGGCGCATGTCATCATAGTCGCGGTCGCTGTAGTCGGCCTGCGGGTCATAGTGTCGGCCTGAGTTATAGTCGTCGTTGGGTACATAGCTCATGCCGTAGGGGTTATCCTGCCCTCTGCGGTTGCGTGATGTAAAATCCTCTCCGCTGTACTGTGCACCGCCCGGCTGAAATCGACCCTGGCGCGAACCGTACTCATGATCTATGTTGGTGTTGAAAGTTCTTGTATCATAGTAATCGTCTTCCTGCTCACCATACCCGCTGTTAAAGTGCGAGTCCACGGTGTAATTGCCGCGGTCTGAATTCTCGCCGTGGTGATGCCCGTGTGCCCAGCGCGGCTCCATGTTACGATTATCGCGGTTTCCTTCTCTGTTGTTTCTCATAGCATTGTGGTTTTAATACATACATTATTGCTACTGTTTACGGGCATGTCCCTGCTTTGGGTTAAGGACGCTGCGTAAACTCCCAACCAAATGTGCGTTTATAGAGGGTGTACCAATCAAGATAAAAAATGAACAGATATAATAACTGGCAGGACCGCCGGGATGAAAACAGACGCGACAATAACCGAAACGACGAATCGCAGTACAGAGGCGCCTACGCCTGGATGAAGACAGTCACTACAGCACCTACAACCGCTCTGGTCAGGGCGACAGAGACCGCGATCGTTACAACGAAGACCAGGGGGGCGACTACATATACCGTCGCAGCCGCAATCTGCAGGACAATGACGACTATACCAGCGCCAGTACCAGCAGAGTTACCGCGGCGGCTCACGCCAGGGAGCATACAGCGATTTTGGTGGCCGCTATGGAGGCAGCGCAGGTATGCGCGACAACCGCTCAGGCTACAACGACCCAAGGAGCAGCGAGCGCAGCAGCCGTCAGCAGTACGGGGACCATTACGTCAACCGTACATCCGGCAATTTCGACGGCGATTACCGTCCTGACAACTACCCGCATCGCCGCGACGAGAACTACGGGAACATGGCCGGATCGCTGAGCTTTGGCTATGACGGCGACCGCAACTCCGACCCGGACTACAACCGTCGCTACAACCCCATGACCGGCGATATGCGCGAGCGTCAGCGTGACTACGAACAGCGACAGCCACGTCGCTATGGTCCGCCTGACCGCACTGGCTCCAACCCCGATTATGACCGTTACTAAGGTATAGGCATAACCTTGGGACCAATTCAGAGTAAAACTTAATACAACTAAAACAGATTGAAGATGAACGCAGATAAGAATAAAGACCAGAACAAAAGCAAAATAAATGAGGGCAACAAAGTGCCCAATATCCACCCGACAGCCAAGAAGGATCCGTCAGAGCAGATTCCACGCTCAGAGGAGAGCGATCAGGCAGGTCGCGCCATGGGCAACGAGCCACGCAGCGGCGGCCGTCAGGGTGGCAAAAGCGTAGAAGACGGCGGTCAGGATGTCGGCAGTAGCGCCGGAAGCCGCTAATTCGAGATAATTTCATAGAAGGAAGGCCGGGAATGACCCGGCCTTCCTTTTTTTATGCCTGTCCTAATTTCGTATCTTTGGCTATACCTGCCCTGTCGCGGCAGTGTATCACAGGTATGACCAGTCATTTCAGGTGTACCAGGTATAGCCGCCCAAGAGGCACAGAATTTTTGGATGAACCAGATCAAAGCACAGGAACACTTAGTTATCATCGGCAACGGCATTGCGGGCGTCACCCTGGCACAGCGTGTGCGGAAGCGGAGCGCCTGTCGCATCACCATCGTGTCGGCGGAGTCGCAACTGCACTTTTCGCGCACTGCGCTGATGTACGTGTACATGGGCCACATGCGCTTCCAGGATATTGTGCCTTACGCCGACTGGTACTGGCAGGAGCAGAAAATAAAGCTGGTGCACGACTATGTGGAGCGGGTAGAAACAAGTCACAAAAAGCTCGTGCTCCGCAATGGACCTCCCTTGCACTACGACAAACTGGTGCTGGCCACGGGCTCCAGCGCCGCTTATTACGACTGGCCCGGCCAAACCTGAAAGGCGTGCAGGGCCTCGTGTCGCTGCAGGACCTGGAACTGATGGAAGCCAACACGGCAGGTATACAGCAGGCTGTAATCATAGGCGGAGGATTGATTGGGGTGGAGATGGCCGAGATGCTCCGGAGCCGTGGCATTGCTGTCACCATGCTGATACGGGATAAACTGTACTGGCACAATGTGCTGCCCGAAGAGGAGGCCCGGCTCGTGACCGACCACATCCGGCAGCACGGCATTGAGCTGCTGCTTCAGGAAGAACTGCAGGAAATCCTGGCTGATGACGCTGGCCGGGTACGTGCTATACACACGCGCAGCGGCAAAGAGCTGCCCTGCCAGTTTGTGGGCATCACCACAGGAGTGAAACCGAATGTTGATTTCCTTAAGGGCGCAGGTATAGAGACAGAAAAGGGTATACTGGTGAACGAGTTTTTTGAGACGAGCCAGCCCGATGTATACGCCCTCAGCGACTGCGCCCAGTTCCGCAATCCCGCTCCGGGCCAGCCGATGATGGAGCAACTCTGGTACACGGCCCGTCTGCATGCTGAGGCGCTGGCCTCCACCCTGCTCGGCGACCGAAAGCCTTACCAGCGTGGACCGTGGTTCAACTCCGCCAAGTTTTTTGATATTGAATACCAGACCTATGGTACAGTACCCGCCGTTTTCACGGAGCAGCAGGAGTCGCTTTACTGGCAAAATGAAAAGGCAACAAAGGCCATCCGACTGCTCTACGACAAGGCAACAGACAAGCTTTTAGGTATAAACCTACTCGGCGTCCGCTATCGCCACGACCTGTGCCATCACTGGCTGCAGCAGGGCTATACCTTGCACCAAGTCATGCAGGAACTTCCTGCCGTTAACTTCGATCCGGAGTTTTTCCAGCGTTACGAAGAAGAACTCCTCCGCCAGTACTACACTCGCTTTCCGGACCGGCAGCCGCCCGTCAAACACAGCACATGGTGGGAACTGCGCCAGCGCTTCGGGCTGTTTTCTGACTCTACTTCCTGTTAATTACTGATACTACAGATGCCTACTGCCGTCATTTCCCAAACTGCCACTACTCCTTCTATCACCTCACAGAATGTCGTGAAAATGGTGGGGCTGGTACTCATCAGCTTCGGTCTGCTGGGTATACTGGTAGCTGCCGTGGGGGCTGATTACTTCTCGCCTGTTTTCACCGGATTGGGAGGCACGGCAGTCTTCACTGTCGGCGCTTTGCTTTGCATCTGGCAGAGCCGACGACGCAAGTCACCTGCCGAACAAAACCACGGACTCTGGCAACAGGAGGCTACATCACGTGGGGCTTCGGCCTGGGTCATCGGCTTTGTGCTTACCGGTTTTTATGTGCTGCTCTACTGGTTCCCGGATACCTGCAGGGTTTGATTCAGGCCATGGAGCCTTTGAGCCAGTGGCTGCGCAATCGCCCCAGCGACCAGTGGTTCCTCTACGGCACTTTCTATACCCTGGCTGTGCTGATCATGGGGGTATACGCCTGCTCAAGTACCGCAACAGCCGCTACCACATCATCCGGACTATTTCGGTGATGTTCTTTCAGCTGGGTTTTGCCTTTCTGCTGCCGGGCCTGCTGCTGATGCTCAACCAACCGGAATATTACTTCAGCTATTTCTGGCCGCTCAAGTATGACTACCTCTTCCCGAGTACCATGGAATACCTGGTGCGGGACGGTGCCGCTTTGGGTGTATTTATGATTTTCTGGGGAGCGGTCTTTTCCTTTCTGGCCACGCCCGTGCTCACCTACTTCTATGGCAAGCGCTGGTACTGCTCCTGGGTGTGCGGCTGCGGCGGACTGGCCGAAACCGCCGGCGACCTTACCGGCACCTCTCCGACAAAAGCCGCAAGGCCTGGCGCTGGGAAGTGGCGATCATCTACCCGATTCTGGGCTTTGTCATTCTCACCACGCTTTTCCTTTGGATCAATTCCTGGAGCGAAGGCCGTTTGCTCGGTGATCTGTCGGGCGGTTTTGCCCAAACATACGGGTTCTTTATCGGGGCCATGTTTTCGGGCGTGGTAGGCGTAGGCTTTTACCCGCTGATGGGCAACCGGGTGTGGTGCCGCTTCGGATGCCCGATGGCTGCTTACCTGGGGCTGCTACAAAAGCACTTCTCCCGCTTCCGCATCACCACCAATGGCGGACAGTGCATCTCCTGCGGCAACTGTTCCACTTACTGCGAAATGGGCATTGATGTGCGCTGGTATGCGCAGCAGGGCGAGCCGATCATCCGGGCAGCTTGTGTGGGCTGTGGTATCTGCGCGCATGTTTGTCCGCGGGGTGTGCTAAAACTTGAGAATGGCCCGCGGGAAGGACGCTATGCCGGTACTACACTGATCAGCCGCGACGAGCTGCGGATCCTGGATTAGAGCTGAGCGGCAAATACGGTGTCTTATTCTGATGGAGGTTATGCTAAAAAAACTGAACCTCTGCTTGCTTCAACTGCAGTAACTCGCGCAACAACCTCAAAATTTATCAGAATGAAACGACTTTTCCCTTCGTGGGAAAATGCCTGTACAGCCAGGGACAAAGCATTAGCCATAAACGCATCGCGGGCACCTGCTTTTGACAGGTGCCCGCGATGCGTTTAAGAAAACAGGTTAGCCGAGGCTATACCTGTGGATACTACTGCAATTCTTCCTGCTCCATATACTCCCACATGGCATCTTCACTGGCACCGATCTTAGCAGCGTAAAGCAGCATTGTGGTATACACGGCGATCAACAGAAAACTGAGGGGAATGGAAAATACAAAGGATACAACAAGCGTCTTCACCGGGTCAGGCTTTGTTTTCATTTTGGTAGATGCATACCAGAAAAAACAGATGTTGAAGATGCCGGCGAGCGCAATAAAATTGATGATATCTAACATTGGCTAAAAGTTAAACGTTTTTGCTGATTCTTCCCAAGAAGCATGCCATTCGGATTATAAAGCCCAAAAGCATACACTTTAGTTCAAATCAATGCTTGTGTATTTTGTATAGTAAAGAATTACGTATGCGTTTTCTACTTAAACTGCATAGTGCAATTTATGCGACATTATTATAAATCACAATATAACATTACAAAAATTTTAACAATATTTTAACAATGTCCAAAAACAGGCCTCCTGAGGCCTAAACGCACCCCTATACAAGTCTAAACCCCTAACAGACAGGTTTATAAACTTATACCTGCTCAAGATCCCTGCAGGCGCATCCTAGAAAAAATCAACGGCATGCAGCGTATCTGTCCGGGGCTACTCAATGATGACACCTTTCATCCCCGTGCGGCCATAAAACACAGGAAAGTACATCAACTCTGCCTTTGCTGGATTGACGGTATAGGTGCCATTGTAGCGCGGCAGCAGTTGGATGGTATAGGTATGCTTGCCCTTGGGCAAACGGTCAGCGAAGATGGCGACTTTGTTCCGGAAGTATTCGCGGTGCACTTCGTAGGGGCCTCTGCCTTTTTTCCCGTCGTAAGAGCAGCCGGCAGGTACAGGCACTTCGATCAGTACGTAGTCGGCATCGGCCTTAGCTTCAACCTCCACCACCAGTTCGACAGGTTTGCCCGCCTTCAGGGTGGCCTGGCTGACTATACCTTTAAAAGAAGTCGACACCACAAAGTCTTTCTGCACCGGCTCCGGGCTGGCATTCCAGTGGGTCTGGTAAGCGGTCAGGTATAGTGGGAGCTTGCCAGTTTTGCGGATAACCAAAGGCTGTCCCGGCAGGAAGGTAGTATCCAGCGGAAAATCGGTTGCCTCCAGTCGCAATGGCCCCGTGAGCTCCAGGCTATTCTGCAGCTGTGGCTTACTTCCTTCTTCCTTATTTAGCAGGTCAGGCAGCAGTGTCTCCAGGATGCGGGCCGACTCGTAGGTATTGCGCCAGCGGCCGTTGCGGCGTTCGCTCAGCAGGAAGGCGCGTATGCTGGTCAGGTCCTGCTCGTGGCCACCGGCCGCTTTCAGAATATCGTAGGCCAGCAGGGTGTTGGAGATGTGGTTATTAAAGAGACTATACCTGTTCTCACCCCAGTGCAGACCGCCAAGTGTGGTTACTTGCTTGTACTTCTGAAGCGTATCGAGCGGCGCTTCCAGCTTGAGCAACTGGCGCATGCGGGTAAGGCGCAGCTGCTCCTCCAATGATAGTCTGTCCCGCTTAGAAAGCTCCTCCACGTAGCGGTTATAATCCACTTTGGCTTGCAGCCTGTGCAGGGTTTCGAGCATCATCAGTTTGTCAGTGAAGCGGGCCTGCTCCAGCCGGTAGACCATAAAGTCCAGCAGCTTCTGCTCGTCATACTTCGGAGCGTAGCCTTCCGCTTTGGCCAGCGACAGGGCCTCTGCCACATGGCTCGTAATCCAGGTATAGGCCGGACCGGACTGCCACCAGGTCCAGGCGCCTTCCGGCAGCTGGGTCTTTTCGAGGTGACGGACCAGGCGGCGCACCATGCGCTCGTGTGTGAACTTCTCCCCCAGCTGTTCCCGAATACGCTTTTCCAGCAGCAGTCCCTTTAGTTTGGAGGCTGCCTGCTCACTGCACCAGTATTCATATTTGTGCAGGTAGTCGATCTCTTCCAGCATCACCTCCAGCAGATTGCCCTTTGCGTGTAGTTTTACGGGTCCTTTTGCCGGATCAAAATTCAGGGTTACCGTCGTGTCAGCGTGCAAAGTCAGGAAATGTCCAATGGTTTCTTCGGTGCCTTTGGGGTATACCCGGATGTGGCGCCGTTCGCCATCAGCCATTCCTTCAGCTGACCGCAGGGCAAAGAGCACCTCCACGGAGTCAGGTGCGACAGACGGAGCAGTGAAGGTGAGCGTGTCGGTATGGGCACGCTTCAGCAGGATCTGGCTCTCGCGCACCGGCTTTCCTGCCACCTCAAAGCGGGTACTGATATTGGAAGAGTCCGGCAGGTAATTGAGCGCCTTGCCGATGACCTGCGTTTTGTCGCCTTCCACCAGAAAGCGCGGCATCGCCAGCGTGGCCATCATCGCCTTAAAGGACTTGATGCTGGTGCTGTAGATCCCCGTGCGCTTCTTGCCATCCATGCCCAGCACGTAGGTGTTCCAGCCGGTAATATCGCCCGGAAAAGTAACAGGGAAACTTACCTGCCCCTTGCGGTCTGTTAGCAGGCGCGGCTGCCAGAAAGCGTAGTCGGAGAAGTTTTCACGGATAGCACCTGCTTCGTCCACGGGCAGGGCCGCCGTAAGCCCTTCTGGACTTTTGCTGCCAATGATGATCACACCACCAGCCGCCCTGGAGCCATATAATGCCTCTCCCGCCGCTGCATCCAGTTTTTTCATAGAAGCGATCATAGCCGGATCCAGGTCGGACAGTTCGCCGCTGTAAGGCAAACCATTCACTATTATAAGAGGTGAATTGGCGCTTTGGACAGTGGCACTGCCTCTGATCTGGATTCCAGCGGCTCTTCCTTGCACTACCGTTACAGACGTCATAGCCATATGTCGCTGCTCCTGCGCACCATAGCCTACCACCACCACTTCCGAAAGCTGTTGCATATCAGCACTAAGAGAAGCGTCTACAATCCTCCTGCCCTCTGTAGCTACTTCTGATGTTGTATACCCAATATAGCGAAACACCAGCACAGCATTGGAAGGCACACCGAGTTGGTAGTATCCGTTTGCATCGGTAGCCGTACCGATGCGCGTCCCTTTTACCAGCACCGCCACGCCTGGCAGCGGCGTGCCTGATCCCGCATCTACGACTATACCTGAAACAGTGGCGCTGTATTCGTGCAGACCGGAGGTGTAACTGTCGTTGCGCATTTGCCGGATCACTTGCTGCTGCACCTCTATACTTACTCCTCGCTGGGCTTCTCGGATCCTTCTGCTGATCAATTGCTGCAAGGTCTGGCTATACCTGTCTGCTGACTTGTGCGCGGCTTGCGACAGGTATAGCTGCACCTGTCCGTTTGCCTGCACCTGCAGGTCGGTTGCCACGTAGCTACTATCCGGAAACAGGAGAGCCAGCCGGTATTTGCCGATCGGTATACCTGTCATCAGGATGTTATTCCCACTGTAGAGTCGGGCGGAGTCGGGCTGACCAGCCTTGTGTAGCACGGCCATGACAGGCTTTTGCGTGAAGGTGCTGTCGAGTCGCCAGCCTACACGACCTTTGGGCAGGTAGTCGTCGTAAAGCGGGTTGTTGCCGAAGGCTTTCTGCAGCCAGAACTGATGCTGCAGTTCCTCCCACTCCTGTTGCAGTTGTTGCTCAGTTGAGGCCTTATCGTATAGCGGCACCGGATTCCGCTCCTTCTTGTTCCAGTTGCCAAGGTGAACATGATCCGGCAGGAGCTTGCGCTCGCGCATTTTGAGCAACTCCCGCTCAAAGGTATAAGTATAGCCAGCCTCCAGTTCGAACGAGGTGTTGAAGCGGTTATACCTGGTAAACTGCAGATAGCCCGGCGAAAAAGGTCCCGCCAGCACGGACTTTGTTGCCGAGTAATAATGGTTGCTCCGGGCAGGGTTATCCTCCACGCGCAGCACCCGGCGGCCCTGCTTCAGGTAAGCCAGATCTCTGCCGAAGTTCTGCTCCACCTGCAGCAGGTAGCCGTGCAGGTTGTTGCGCTCCCGGGTCGAGAGGTAGTCTTTCCTTTCAGCTTCTTTCGCATAGGGCGCTGTACCTGGCGTGAGGTCAGCACTCAGTACCAGTTTGTGGTAGGGCCGCAGGTATACGCTGTCGAGTGTAACCAGCTTGTCGGCCGTGCGCATCATAATGGTATGGTAGCCGCTGTCAGCCGCAAAGGAATAGGCCGGCATCACATCCGTTCCGGAGAAATACACCGGCACCCGGTCAAGGTACACCACATGCACCGGCACCACCCTACCGGAGTCCACCACGAAAGGCGAGAATTGCGTAAGGCTGTCGCGGGAGAGGCTGTACTCCGTGAAAATGCCCTGCTTCGGATAGAGGAAATTGTAATAGGCGATGCTGTCGAGCCCCATGCGGCGACTCCAAACCTGCCAGTCCATTAGTTGCGTGGTGGCTTTGGCCTCGTTGTTCAGCCGCAGCTTCTGGTAAGGCTTGCGGCCTTTATACCTGTCCCATGACGGTAGTGTGGGCACACCCTGCGCCGTGAACTTGGATGTGATGGCATAGGCGGTAAGATCGGCATTGGGTACTGGTTTTCCTTTGGCATCGCGCACGGTCACAGTCAGGTCGCTCTGCTGCCCCGGGTACACCACCTGCGGTGCTTCAACTTCCAGGTTCAGGGTATACCTGCGGTGAGGGGCCACTTTTTCATCCGATCGGATCTCGCCACCCCACATGTAGCGCAGCGTCACAAAATAAGGATCGTCGCCACGCAGAGCACGGGTATGGCGCAACTCCCGCTCCCGCCCCCTGCCCTGCTCCACCAGTTTATCGCCCCGGTACACGAAGTACCAGTAAGGCAGCCTCCGCGGATTGTCCAGCACGAAATAGAGCGAATCGTTGCTGCGGTCGGTATTGGCCTGCACTAGTGCATTCTCTGGGTTTAGGGCAAGCGTTTCCTCGTGTTCCGCAGTCTGCAGCATGTAGCGCCGCACATAAGGGTTCACTGGCAAACGGTAAGGCAGCTGCACCTGCTGCTCCAGCACTTTGTTGCCTTTCGCGTCAACGGCAGTCAGCTTTGCCTGGTGCGGCATGGGCTTGTCGCCTTCCAGGTATTGGGCCAGCAGACTGTCCTGCGAGAGCGAAAGTTTCAGATGTCCCGGCAAGTAGGTATAGCTGGCTTCGGCCGACTGAAAGCTGCGTTCATTGCTGCTGTTCAGAAAGTCAGTCCTGACCTGGTAGCGCAGGGAAGCTTTTGGGAAAGCCGTGGCAGGTATGGAGATGCTCGTTTCGCCAGCAGCCTCCAGCGACTGGCTGTGCTTCCAGAGCGTGTCCGGTACAAACACCTGCTGCTCCCGCGATCCGAAAACCTGCCGGGTAAGCACCACCACCTCCACCCGGGCGTCGAGCAGGTTGAGACCGTTGGCATCCGTCCCTCGCACATGCACTTGGTTCTCCACACCCGCCTGGTGCTCTTCATGCGCCAGCCGCAGGGTATACTTGTTTTCCTTCAGTTCATAGTCTTCATAAGTGAAAGAGTGCCGCACCAGTGCATCCTCCCGCTTATTAGTCCTTTCCAGCGATAAGGTATAGCTGGCATCCAGACGGAGGTTCAGGCTGTCGTGCAGCACAAACCAACCTTCGTATGCTCCCTTGCGGTAAGGTGCGAGCACCCCCATCTTCTTACGCCTGATATTATAGCCATTTAGCATCAGCTGCGCCTTGTATTGCACTGGTCTGCCGTTTTGGTTCACCACATAGGCCTTATACCTCACCGTGTCGCCAGGCTGGTATAGCGGTTTGTTCGTAACGAGGTAACCTTTATACTTTTCAGGTTTGTCAAGACGGTACTCCTCGTCAAAAATGGAAGCTATACTGCGGATCCACCCTTGCGGCTCCCCCCATCTAATGGTACTGTACACATCCCGAAACGGGCGCCACGTGTAGTAAATGGGCCACGTGTTGATCAGCCGCTGCCACCACTTTGGTTTGTAATGGTATTGCTGCTGCTGCGGTGCAAGTTCTTCGTAAAAAGTAAGACCCGAGTGGCTCACGCTGACGATTCCCTTCTTAGGCCCTTTCTTCAGGCGGTAGGTATTGGTTTTGCTGTCCAATGGCACACGCTGCTTGCCAGCCATCACCTCTGCATCGGTCACCAGTTGCCCCAGACTGTCGTGCACCAGCAGGGCGAGCTCCGGCTGCAGGTGCAGCAGCTTCGCCTGCAGTTTACTCTTCGTCTCCAGCCAGTATACCAGGTCAGGACCCTGGGCATGCATGTACAGATAATGGCCCTGCGGCAGCGGCTTTGTATAAGTCTTACCAATGGCAAACGAATCGACCACTGTGTGAAAAAAATTGCTCTTTACCACATCCGGCCCCTTCTCATAGATCGTCAGGGCTTGTTCGTCGGTGATGCGGTAGATATAGGTATAGGGACTGCGGAGTTGGGACTTAGCCAAGCGCCCCTGCGCGAAGGCCTGTATTGAGAGCAGGGAGAAAAGCAGTAGCAGCGGTAGTTGTCTTAGCATAGCGGCGGCATCAATTCCTTATCAATATACTAAAAATAATATATTGGCACCTCTGCTTGTCAGACCTAGCCTTAGAGGTGGCACAAGCGGGCCGCCTGCTATTTCATTACCACCCTAAACAATGCACCTAAGCCCATATTACATTTTAACAACAATGACTTATTTAAACAGTGTATTGATTTTATACAATAATTAA